>DAOVTU010000403.1 GCA_030632925.1 Candidatus Krumholzibacteriia bacterium
CACAAGGCCACCGAGATGCTCTTTGCCGGCGAGCACGGCCTGATGGTTGGCGTGGTGGCCAATAAGTTCAAGACCAGCAGTCTGGAGAAAAAGAAGAAGATTTCGGCCAAGGCTGTTCTGCAGGATGTGCGGTTGATGGAGATATTGGTCTAGCCTGTCCCCATCTTAGGTATTGGCATCTTCAGCATAAAAAAGAGGCTCCCCCGTTCGGAGGAGCCTCTTTATTTTCAAGAATATTTTTAACCAATCAGAATCTAGAAGTCGGTCGTGCAGCCTTCAACGAAGGTGTTGCCGAACTTGAACCAGTTGATCTTCATGGTGCCAACGACGCGGCCGAGGCCTTCATGCTCAACCTTGCGGTTGGCATACACATCGTCGAGGCTCAGCAAGGAAACCGAACCGACCAGCGGCAGGTCCTTGGCGATCATCATGTGCAGCATCCACTCGGAACCAGGCGTGGTCTCGACGATTTCCACCGTGGACTCGGGGAAGATCGCGTACCAGGCAAAGTCCTTGGCCGAGGGGTTGGCCTTCACGCTGTCCGCCAGGTCGTGGCGGGGCACGTAGACGAATTTCTCGATACCGGTCTGCACGGGACGCAGGTCGTCGCCTTCGTTCTCGGGCAGGTAGGTCGCGCTGGCCGTCTTGATGTCCTTGGTCTTCCAGCCCAGTTCGGGCAACGGAGCACCAGGGGTGTCGAGATCAACAGCACCGGCACGCAACAAACGCGGCAGCGTGTAGTTGGTCGGAGCAGCCAGGCTGTCCGCCTCGATCACGTTGTTGCGCTTGATGCGCTGGATCACGAGATGGGTCGGCTGCGGGCTGAAGGTTTTCCTCACGCCAAGCAGGGTCCCGGACAGGTTGTGGTAGTTGTTCTCGAGATCTTCGCCAACCATGAATTCCAGGATGTTGCCATCACGGATGATGGCGGTATTGCCACTTACGTAATCGAATTCAGGAGCATCGAGCTCGAAAAGGAAATCATTACTCAGAGTGTCGCCGCGGGTGATCCGGCGCAGAGAGTCATAGACGTACGGGTCCACTGCTTCCTTTTCACCGCAACCGATCATGCCAAACAGGGTCACAGCCAACAGGCCGAGCAGCAAAGTGGAGACCCAACGACGCGGGGAAGAAACACCGAACATGAACCAACCTCCCAAAAGGTAATCTTTGTCGCCTGCAGGTGGGATGCAGGTCAGCAATCGGGTAAAAACGGCAACCGCAGGAAAACCGGTGTTTCCACCGGCGGAATTGCGGGATGTATCTGGTCAACACATTGGTCAACCTGACTATCCAGAAGCTCATCCTAGAGCCGAAAAACGGCGCCGTCAACAAATGCCTACAGCCCCATTAAATTGAGGTACAGCGGCGAAAAAAGCAAATGCAATCCGGACCGGAAGTCGATTGAGCCGACTTCAACCGCAACTACAGGCGCGGCAACTGCCTCGCGACCCCCAGAATGGCCCTTTGGTCCACCAGTCCCCCGTCCCAGAGGGCCTGGAATATCTGCCAATGGTCCGGCAGCAGGATGCCCGCCACGCTGAAGAGACGCGAAAATCGACTGCGCCGCTCAGGCATGGGATATCCGGGCAATTGCAACCGGTTCAGACGGCCATCGACGGCCACGGCCCAGGCCGCGCCAAAGGCTTCGGCCAAGTGATCCGGGACATCGTGAACCGCCACTTTGCCGCCCCACAGGTCAGCCACCGTCAGCAGGTGATGGTGCAGGAATACATCCGTGCGTTCCGGGGAAAATTCGGCGGGGTCCAGAAAAGGCTCCGCTACCGGGGCCGGCACCTGTTTCCAAATTTCCTGCGGCGGATAGACCGTGGACTTCAAGGGCCGGTGACGGCAGAAGGCGTCCAGGTGGCAGGTCAGGTTCAGAACCGGGCCCGGTCGGCCGGGAATTGCCGGCAAGGTTCCGTACCACGCGTCTTCATCACCGGGAAAGTCGTCACCGCTGATGCGCACCGTGCCAAAGGTCTCGCCCAGATCCACCGCCACCAGCGCAGTCGCCAGGCGCGACTGCACCATCTCCCACAAGGGATCAGGCAAACCTTCAGCTTGCAGCACGGTATCGTGGGCTGACATCGCCTAGGCCTCGGCGACCATGCGGCCGCCACCAACGGGGCGCAACTGGGCCGTGAAATGACGCAGGCTCGGGGGTTCCCAAGTCACTTCCAGCCCGCGCAATCTTTCGCCCATTTCCATGACCCGGGCGCAGCTTTCGGCCACGTAGTCGAGTTGGGTGTGGGTGTAAACCCGGCGCGGAATGGCCAGGCGCACCAACTCCATGGCCGGATGCACCATCTCGCCGGTGTCGGGGTCGCGGTGCTCGAACATCAGGCTGCCGATTTCCACCCCGCGCACGCCTCCTTCGAGGAACAGCGCGGCGGTAAATACCTGGGCCGGGAACTGGCTTTGGGGAATGTGCGGCAGGGCTGCCATGGCGTCGATGTAGACCGCATGGCCACCGGTGGGGCGCAGGTACGGCACACCCAGTTCGTCCAGGCGGGCGCCCAGGCGAGCCACCTGCCCGATGCGGTAGGCGAGGTAATCCGGGTCCATGACTTCGCGCAACCCCTGGGCCACGGCGGCCAGATCGCGTCCGGCCAGTCCGCCATAGGTGGGGAAGCCTTCCCTGAGAATGAGCAGATTGGTGGCATTCTGGGCCATGGTATCGTCATTGAGGCACAGGAAGCCGCCGATATTCACCAGGCCGTCCTTCTTGGCGCTCATGGTGCAACCTTCGCCGAGGGCGAACATCTCGTTGCAGATTTCCATGATGGTCTTTTCGGCGCATTCCTCTTCGCGCTGCTGGATGAACCAGGCGTTTTCGGCGAAGCGGCAGGCGTCGAAGATCAGGGGCACACCCATCTTTTTACAGAGGGCCGAAACCTCGCGCACGTTGGCCAGGCTCACCGGTTGTCCACCGCCGCTGTTGTTGGTGATGGTGATCATCACAAAGGGGATGCGCTCGGTGCCGTACTTTTCGAAAGCGGTGGCCAGTTTTTCCAAAGACATATCGCCCTTGAAGGGCGCTTCAAGGGTCGGGTCCAAGCCGGCATCGGTAATGCAGTCAAGAGCGATGGCGCCCTGGTGTTCAACGTTGGCCCGGGTGGTGTCGAAGTGGATGTTATTGGGCACCACCGAACCCTCTTTGAGAGTCGTGGCAAACAGCAGGCCCTCGGCGGCCCGGCCCTGGTGGGTGGGGATCACGTGCTTGTAGCCAAAAATTTCCCGGATGCTTTCTTCGAACTCGGCGAAGCTCTTGCTGTAGGCGTAGGCTTCATCGCCGGTCATCAGCGCCGCCCACTGCATGTCGCTCATGGCACCGGTCCCGCTGTCGGTCAGCAGGTCGACATAAATGGCTGACGAAGGCACCTTAAAAACGTTGTAACCGGAGTCGCGCAGATGCTGCACCCGTTCCTCGCGACTGACACGCTGGATCTTCTCCACCACCTTGATGCGGTACGGTTCAAAAGTGTGCGCCAAGGGCTTCATTCCGTTGTCCATTTCGTGGGCTCCTGTAAGTCGACCGTACTGGATGCAGATAGTGGGCCGGCCCCTCGGGGCCAGACCAGAAAGCTAATATTTGAAACACCGCGGAACAAGACCAGTGGCGGCCGTCATCCCACCTGGGCATCACCGGGCAACGGTGAGCGTTCCTGGTACAGCACCAAAGCACTGTCGGTGACCCTGCCCAAAAATTCGTAATGCTGCCGGGCGGGCTCTGAGCCAAGACACAGATAAACGGCACCCGGCACCCGACATCCGGGCATGCGCAAGGTGTCGGTCAACAGGGCCACCGGCCGGCGCGAAGTGGCCCCGGTAGTGCCCAGATCATCATTCATAGTGTGCCACCAAGCCTCCCACAGGGGCATGGCCAGCAGGTCGTGCAGGGTTTCGCTGCCCCACTCGGCCAGCATTTCTTCACAGCGGCGGCGGGCGTCCCGATGGCGCAGGAAGGTATTGGCCCACGGTGTGCCCACCAGGCGGCCCACGAACTCGGCCAGGGTCAGGTTGGTATCCGGCTCCTGG
>DAOVTU010000143.1 GCA_030632925.1 Candidatus Krumholzibacteriia bacterium
AAGGCGCTGTGCAGCCAGTGGGACGCGCTCCAGTTCAGGCGGAGCCAGCGGCGTCTGGTTTGTACTTGAATATCTATGCTTGTCTCCCCTGAAGGTTTCCGGAATGTCCGTAAAAACAGACAGGCAACGAGGGGCGAGCTTGGTGCGTCGAATGTCACAAATGTTTGTGCCAGCCCAACCTGTCACATGATAAGGCGGTGATTGTCCCGTATTTGGGATAAATTGTCAAATCAAGGTAGCCACCACTGGCTTCGGCAACCTACTTCAAGCGCAGCGCCAATTCGCGCGCCTCCTGGGCCGGCAAAAAGCCCGGGTGCGCCGCCGACCACGCTTTTTGGGCAATTTCGAGGTGCTCACGGGCCTTCGCGGCCTGGCCCTTTTCGTGGGCAACCTGGGCCAACTCCAGATGGGCACGGGGTCGCGCCGGCTCAGCGACCAGGGCGGCCTCCAGCACGGTCAAGGCTTCCGCCGATTCGCCCTGCAGGCGCAAGGCCCGACCCAGCCGAACGTCGTACATCGGATCATCCTGTTGCGCTGTATCCCGGGCGATACGGAATTGCTCCACCGCCAAGTCAAAATCGCCATCAGCTTCGGCGATCATGCCGTTGACCTGAGCCATGCTGGGGCGATAGACTTCGAACTTGAAGGCCGTGATCACTTCGTCAGCTTCAACCAGAGCCGCACGGGCCGCTTCAGTTTGTCCCAGCTCTGCCAACGCCCAGGCCCTCCCCACGCTGGTCAACTTGCCATAGGGATCGCCAAGCTTTGTGCCCAGTTGCTGGATCCGCTCCAAGGCCAACTGCGGGTTGCCGGCTTCGCTGACCACCGGCCACATCATCGAAAACGTGAGATCGACCTGCATGGGGTTGCGAATTTCGGACAACGCACTGTAGTACAATTCCATCACCCGGGACAACTCGTCAGCCTTACCCTGCAATCTCGCCAGGGCCAGTTGCCGAGCCAGGATCTGGCTCCGGTCGCGGGTGTTTTTTTCGTTGGCAAGGAGGGCGTCCAATACCAGCTGACATTCGGCATATTGTCCCAACTTGGTATCCAGGTCGATCAGCCGCAAAGTCAGGTCCAATTTTTCCGGGTCGACCAATTGGGCTTTGTTCAACACGTCACGGGCCTGCTGCAGGTGTCCATTGAGACTGTAAAATGCTGCCAGGTCTTCGTAGCCCTCGGTATCGGTGGGAAACAAATCCACGTAGTGCTGCAGATAGCTTTCGGCCTGCTCAAAGTGCCCCATCTGGTTGTGCAAACTCGCCAGACGTTCGAAGAGGTGCACCTGGGACGGGTCAATATCCAGGGCTCGTTCATAGGCCACCACAGTCTTGGGCAAATCCTGCCTGATCGTATAATAGGTCGCCATATGCAGATGCGGTTCGATGTCGTTGGGGTAAAGCTGGCTCCACATCTGCAATACTGCCATAGCCTTATCGGCTTCCTGCTTCTCTCCATAATAGTACTGATACTTGACCAGAAAGCCCGAACGTTCGGGCAGTCGGTACAGACTCTTCATAGCCGCATTGATCGCCAGGGACGCTTTTTCGTTCTGACCGAGGGTCTGGTTAATTGCAAACCGCAGAAATTGGGCCATCGAAAAATCCGGGTCACGAGTGACGGCGTCCTCAATCTCTTCTGCTGCGCCAGCCCAGTCGTTATAGTGGACAGCCAGGACCAAGCCCCGCACGTGGCTTTTGACCGCTTCAAGATCCGTGCTCAACATCTCGGCCACGGGCAGGTCCTGGCTGGCCTCAAGGTGTGCGCTCGGAATACCAAGATCCTGACGGACCTGCCGGGACGCGATATCGGCCAGAGTGAACAGATCGTTGGACTCGATGGTGCGCCGGGCCGCTTCCTGCCCGGACTTGCTTTCATGGAGCACGGTGGTGAGAGTCCAGACTCCATCTTGATGGGCGATCGTACTGGTCATGAAAAATGGCCGGTGCGACTCACGCGCAATCTTGCGTTGCAGAGCGCGAGAAGACACGTGCCCACCTTCGAGGTCGGCGTTGGAAAACACGGTGGCCATACTGGCGGGCACCACGACATCGACGAAGACATCCTGGCTGATATCCATCGCCAGCAGAACCGCTACCATTTCGCGGGCCCAATCGTCCTCGGGCAAGCCGGCGTTTTCCGGGTAAAAAATCAACAGGCGGCGGCGATATTCGGATTTCGGAATAACCCGCTCGGTGATAGTCCCGTTTTCGTCCAGAACCTCGATGGTTTCGGTGACCGCACCGAGGTCGCGTCCATTGAATAGGAAGACCAGCAACACCGCGACGGCCACCAGATTGGCGGGCAAGACAACTTTTGGCACGCTCCCCCAGGAGTCGCGACCAGGACGGCCGTGTATCCAGGCCATGGTCACTACGGTGGGCAATAACAACAGCAGAGCCAGCCCCACGAGATTGACCAGGTTGGGCGAAACGGCCATCCGGCTTTCCAGGAATTCCAGGAATTGGATGGCACCCCAACCAGCCACGAGGTAGGCGCTGACGATTTGGGGCACGCGGCGTTGGCGCAATTCCTGAAACAGGTTCATCTGGTGGGCTCCGTCGATGGGTAAATAACAAGGGGTTGAGAGCAGGTATATTAACACTGCACTGAAAGTGGCGTCAAATGGTGGGGTTGGTATATGCGCCTACGGACCACAATTCGGACCTATTTAACCCTCAATATATGCACAGCCACGAATTCTCGTGTATGTTCCAAGCCAAGCTATTTCCTATTTCACTCCAGGAGCCCCCATGCAAGCTGGCAAAATCCTCGCCCACTATGAGATCATCGAGCAGATCGGTGTCGGTGGCATGGGTGAAGTGTGGCGTGCGCGCGATACCAAGCTCAACCGCGAGGTGGCCCTCAAATTCCTGCCCGCCGCCTTCACCAGCGATGCCGGACGCCATGCCCGCTTCCGCACTGAAGCCCAAGCCCTGGCTGCATTTGGACACCCCAACGTGGCGGGCGTGTACAGCTTTGAGGATGTCGACGACATCCATTTCCTGGTGATGGAACTGGCCGAAGGCGACGATCTTTCGGTGCGCCTGGGGAGCGGCCCCCTGCCCCAGCAAGTGTCCCTCGAAATCGCCAACCAGATCGCCATGGCCCTCGAAGCCGCCCACGCCAAGAACATCATTCATCGCGATCTGAAACCGGCCAACATCAAAATCGGCGCCAACAACGAAGTGAAAATTCTCGACTTTGGCCTGGCCAAGGTCTACAGCACCGAAGACGGCTCGGGCTCCACCGACTTGGGCGGCATGCCCACCGTCACTTCGGACCTCACCCTGGCCGGGGCCATCATTGGCACCGCTTCGTACATGAGTCCCGAACAAGCCCGTGGCCAGACGGTCGACAAGCGCACTGACATCTGGGCCTTTGGCTGTGTGTTGTTCGAGATGCTCACGGGCAAGTTGGCTTTTCCCGGCGAAACCGTGTCCGATACGCTGGCGACCCTGTTGAGGGCCGAGCCTGAATGGGAAGCCTTGCCGGATGACACCCATCCGGTGATTGTCCGGCTACTCAGGCGTTGCCTCGCCAAGGACCAGCGCCAGCGCATGCACGACATCGCCGATGTGCGCCTCGAATTTGAAGAGGTCTTGGCGGGCACAGCTCCTGCAGAAGCCGCCAACAACGCCCAGGCCTTGAAACCGCGGGGCGGCTACAAAAGCATCATTATCCTGGCATTGGTCGGTTGGCTTTGCGTCGCGGCCCTGGCGACCAGACACTGGCTCAATCCTGTGACCGGGCACAAACCCGTCGTCGTCAAGACCCTCACCTTCAGCGGTCGCGACTGGGCCCCCAATGCCTCGCCGGACGGCAAGACGATCGCCTTCGTCTCGGACCGCGATGGTGTGCCGCGCATTTGGCTCAAACAGTTGGCGACCGGCAACGAAGCCCCCTTGACCACCGGTATCGATGAAAACCCCCGCTTTTCACCCGATGGCTCGCAGGTGCTCTTCGTCCGGGATGAGGACGACCAGCGTTCGGTTTACCGCATCTCCGTGGTCGGCGGTCAGGCCCGCAAACTCATGGACGATGTGGTTGAGGCCGACTGGTCCCCCGATGGGTCCGAAGTCTGTTTCCTGCGCATGTCGCTGGTCGACGAAAACAATGTGGTGCACATCGGTATTGCCGACGGTCAAACCGGCGCCGAACGCCTCCTGGCCAAAGTCGAAAATCGACTGGCGTACGGTCTGCGTTGGACACCGGATGGTCGCCACCTCAGCCTCAACGAAGGCCCCCTGACCGGCAATGTGGCCCTCGCCAGTGCCATCGACATGGTTGATGTCGAAACCGGCGCCTTGACGGCCCTGCCGATCACCGACTGGGACGGCTCCTTCACCGGCGTCGACTGGGCCGCCGACAGCAAGTCGATAATCGTGGGCGTCAACAAGGACCTGCTGTCCTACAACTCCGGCCTGCCGGGAATGGTGGTCCAATTTGACCGCAGTTCGGGCCAAAGCCGCCCGCTGTTCTGGGAACAGTTGCGGGTGCCGCGCGGTGGCTGGGGCCACACGTCTCTGACGGCGGTCAACGATCATCAGATCGTCTTTGACCGCTATGAGCAGCACGCCGAACTGCACCTCATTCCCTTGGTGGATGGCAAACCCAGCGGCCTGCCGCAGGTCTTGACCACCAGCCTCGGCCGCGACCGCCAACCGGTGATCTCCCCGGACGGCAAGCAACTGCTGTTCGCCTCCAACCGCAGCGGCAACATCGACTTATGGACCTTTGACCTGAGTTCTGGTCGCCTGCACCAGTTGACCGACGACCCGGCCCACGACTGGGATCCCGCCTACTCGCCCGATGGGCAACAAATCCTCTGGAGCAACAACCGCAATGGCCACATGGAGGTCTGGTTGTCCAACACCGACGGCAGTGGCGCCCGGCAGGTCTCAAGCGACGGGCAGGATGCCGAAAACCCCACCATGACCCCCGATGGTCAGTGGATCATCTACGGCAGCAGCAACGATGACAAAATAGGCATCTGGCAAGTTCGCCCCGATGGCACCGACGCCACCCATCTGGCCCAGGGTGCCTACCTGCTGCCCGAGGTTTCCCCGGATGGGAAGTACTGCCTGCATCTGTTGATCCGCAGCCTCAACTATGTGATCAAGGTCATCGACCTGGAGACCGGTCAGCACGCCGACTTCGAAATCGAGATTCCCCTCACCGAGCGCGATCAGGATGTCGTGTACGGCCGCGCCCGCTGGACCAATGACGGCTCGGGTATCATCTACGTGGGCCAGGATGAAAGCGGGCGCAGCGGAATCTACCGGCAGGACTTCAGCGTAGGCCACGATACGCGGAGCACCCGCACTGCCCTGGCCGGATTTTCGTCTTTCTTCGACACGGAATCCCTCGGCATGGCCCCCGACGGCCGCAGCATCGTGATCAGCGCCATGTTCAATCGGCGCGTATTGATGATGGTGGAGGATCTGCAGCTTGAGGGGTGGGAGTAGAATCACGTAAACCCTACTGTTTTAGCCTCTGTTCCTGTTCAATCTCCCATTTCAATTCTCTGCAGATTGGCCTAATCTTGATTCAAAATGGCCCATCTTCAAGGAGATATCATGTTCCTGTTCAACCCCCGCAAATTTGACGCCGCCCATCTCGACGAAGCCTCCGGCGAGATCATGCGCAAGACGATCCAGTTCTTCGAAGACAAGGGCAAGGCCCGCATCAAGGAAGACGATCAGAAGCGGGTCTGGTACGCCGACTTCCTGGAGTTCGTGAAGAAGGAACAGATTTTCTCGACCCTGCTGACGCCTGCTGTCCATGGCGACGGCACCACGCGCTGGGACACCCACCGCAACGCCCGCTTCAACGAAATCCTCGGCTTCTACGGCCTGGCCTATTGGTACACCTGGCAGGTCTCGATCCTGGGCCTCGGGCCGGTCTGGATGTCCGAGAACGAAGGTATTAAGCAGCGCGCCGCCGAGTTGTTGCGCGACGGTGCCGTCTTTGCATTTGGTTTGTCCGAAAAAGACCACGGCGCCGATGTTTATTCGACCGAAATGACCCTCACACCCCAGGCCGACGGCACCTGGTTGGCCAACGGTTCCAAGTATTACATCGGCAACGGCAACGAGGCCCCGTTGGTCTCGACCCTGGGCAAGATGGCCGACACCGGCGAGTTCGTCTTCTTCGCCGCGGACTTCAGCCACGAAAAGTACGAGCTGGTCAAAAACGTAGTGGCCAGCCAGAACTACGTGGCCGAATTTGCGCTGCACGACTATCCCGTGACCGAAGCCGATATCATTGCCCGCGGCGACAAGGCCTGGGACACGGCCATGAACACCGTCAACATCGGCAAATACAACCTGGGTTGGTCATCGATCGGCATGTGCACCCACGCTTTCCACGAGGCGATCAATCACGCCTCGGGCCGCATCCTCTATGGAAATCCAGTGACCGATTTCCCCCACGTGCGCAACCTGTTCGTCGACGCCTACGCCCGCCTGGTGGCCATGCGCCTCTTTGCCCTGCGCGCGGCCGACTACATGCGCACCGGTTCGCCGGACGACCGCCGCTACCTGCTCTACAACGCCATCGTAAAAATGAAGGTCACCACCCAGGGCGAAGACGTGATCAACCTTTTGTGGGATGTGATCGCCGCCAAGGGCTTCGAAAAGGACACCTTCTTCGAGATCGCCGCGCGGGACATCCGGGCCCTGCCCAAACTCGAGGGCACCGTGCACGTGAACATTGCGCTGATCATGAAATTCATGGCGAACTACTTTTTCAACGCGGACGAATTCCCGGAGGTCGGCCGCCAGAACCAGGAATCCAGTGACGAATTCCTGTTCAAGCAGGGCCCGGCTCGCGGCCTGGGCAAGGTCCGCTTCCACGACTACCGGCCCACCTACGCCGCCTGCGATTTGCCCAATGTGCTCGTTTTCCGCAAGCAAATAGCCAAGCTGGAACAGATGCTGATGCAGGCCAGCCCAGACAAATCCCAACAGCGCGACATTGACTATTTGTTGGCCCTTGGCCAGATGTTCACCCTGGTCGTGTACGGGCAACTGGTGCTGGAAAACGCGAAGATCTGCGAGATCGACGACGATACCG
>DAOVTU010000128.1 GCA_030632925.1 Candidatus Krumholzibacteriia bacterium
GGCCTGGTGATAGGTGATCTTGAACCGCGGGTGAAGCAGGTCCTCCGCCACCAGATTGCCCCACTTGGACACGGGGCTCCGCAGGTCCCGGCGGAGAAGAGGGCCGTAGAAATTCTCCTCCAGCATCCGCACCCGCGCCCGCCACACATCAAAGAAACGGAAGCGCCGCGCCTCGATGGTCAAAAAAACGATGTTGGCAAACATGCCCAGCAGCATGGCCTCCCGAGCGTAGGTTGGGTTGTTCAGGCTGGAAGTCAAAATGGCCAGGGTCGAAATGATGGCCCAGTTGGTCGTCGTATCAAGGCGCGTGCGCCAGACCAGCGAGCGATGCATCTCGGCCCGATAAAAATGAGCCAGGGCCGTGATGTATTCGGTGCGCGTCAGGGGCGCCTGTTCGAATTCCGGGCGTTCACCATCCGCATCGGGAAACTGGAGCCGCTTCTTGTCGTCAGCCATGTCTAGCCTTCCTTGCGGGGAAACACGCCGTCCAGAGCTTCACGCAAAATGCCTTTGATCTCTTCGCTGAAATCCTTGCCCAGCATCCATTCGAGGTAGCCGCGGCCACGCTGGTCAGCCACCACTTCGTTGATGGCCTGGTTCTGGTACTTGCCGAAGGTGAACACAGCCTGGCCTTCCTCATTCCAGATGAACTTGCGCCGGAGGTCCACGTACTTGCCCTCGTCCGGATTGCAGAAGGTGTGCAACGCGTCCACTTCGCGGGGCAGGTCGTCGTAGTGAGCCAGTTGGGCGTCCAAAATTTCCAGGGTCGCGGTGGTATCGGCCAGGGCGTTGTGGGCGCCGACCAATTCCTGGCCGCAGTACAGGCGGTAGGCCGCAGACAAATCGCGCTTTTCTTTCATGTGGAAAATGCGCATGGCGTCCAGGTGCTTCACGCCCCGGAAGTTCAACTCACTGCCCACGCGATTGAGTTCGTTAGTCAATAAAGGCTGATCGAAGCGCACCGAGTTGTAGCCGGCCAGGTCGGCGCCCTCGAAAAATTCTTCCACTTCCTGGCGCACCTGGCTGAAGGTGGGCGCGTCCTGCACGTCGGCGTCCATGATGCCGTGCACCTTGCTGGACTCCGGCGGAATGGGGCACTCGGGATTGACCAAAGTCTCGAAGGTGCGGCGGGTTCCATTCGGCTCGATCCGAATGAGCGCCATCTGGACGATCTTGTCGCGCTCCACGTCGACGCCGGTGGTCTCGAGGTCAAAAACGACCAGTGGGCGAGTGAGATTGAGGTTCTTCATCAGGGGCCTTTCGGAGGCTGGATGGGCGCACTGGAATTCGGGGTATTATGGCGTGGAAAGCCGGTCCAGGCAAGGGTGGTGCTGGAAATGGTGCTTTTAGGGGAATCAGTCATTTTTTTCATTGATGCACCGGTGTCGCGTCCACTGTAACCTGTCCACCAATTACCCGATAAATGAAGCGACGCTTGCCCTCTCAGTCACCCAATCACCCAGTCACACCCCACCACAACCCTACCCCGTCGCCTCAATCAAGATGATCACGATCCCGATGATGGCCCCGCCAGCAATCGCCCCGGCACAAAGCGTTTCATGGTTCTCAACCCAGATGCGCCGCCCCCGGCTGCCTTCGCGCGCGCCGTAAATTTTCCCCATGGCCCAAAACAGGATGGCACCCAGCGCCATCGACAGTGAAGTCGAAAAGCTGATCACAAACGCCAGGCCAACCCCCACCGAAGACAGTGGAAAACGGTTTTTGGTCCACTTCTTCAACAGCTCAAAAACGATTCCCAGTCCGCCACCGATAAAGACAGCCGCCTGGGCCGAAGGGTGCAAAAAGCTGAGGCCCTTGGTCAGCACTTCGGCCACGGCGTGCCACGCGGCAGCGCCGGGCATGGGCAATTTGTCGCTCAACAGGTTGGACGCATCGTGCTGGATCAACGCGTAGAAAACAGGAATGGCCACCAGACCACCGGCAAAGATCCCCAACACATGACCCATGGCCTGATGTCGCGGCTTGCCGCCGAGCATGTAGCCCGGTTTGATATCCATCAGCAGGTTCGAGGTATTGCTGGCCACTTCGGCGGTGATCGCCGCGGTCATGACATTGGTCGTGATCCGGCCCGGGGCCAGCACGCTGAATGTTGTTTGGGTCAGGTAACCGAGGGCGGAAGTCGGCGTGATGGAAGTCAACCCCGCCGAGGTCGCGCCAATGGTGACGAACACAAAAACCAGAGGAATGGCAATAATCCCCAGCCAGGGCGCCACACCAAAGAAGCGCCACGCCATCCAGACGATAATCGTGCCCAACAAGGGAATGCCAATGGCAGAGACTTTTCCCGGCAACTCAATATCGCGCAACACATCGTCCTGGCCGGCCCCGGCACTGCGGTTCGTGAGGCCCTTGATGGCCTTCAGGATCAGGCCGGGTTTGCTGAAGAAACTGAACAGTGAGCCCGTGGTCATCATGGCCACCCCGCCCCACATGCCCCACATGAGAATGGAACGAAAGCCGGTGCCCTCGATGATCCCGGCGTTCATCGCCCATGGCGCCAGGATCCAATAGTTCACGACAGCACCCAGAAGCAGCGAGACGCCCGTGCGAATCCCCATCAACCCGCCAGCGGCCACCATCACAATGGATGAATCCAGGCGCACGGTCAGATCGCGCAAGGGAATCGAAGCAATGGCTGGCGTAAAAAACTTGTAGACGAGGCTATCCCAATAGCCGGGTATGTGCAGGAACGGCAGTCGGATCATCTCCACCACCTTTTCGCTGCGCAGCAACTCGATCAAGGCACTCAGGCCGGCCGCCGCGCCCAGCAGGCGCGCCTTGTACAGGCCCTGGGCCCCCGTCTCGGTGTGCAAAGCATCCAGCACCACGCCGCACGCGCGCCCCTCGGGAAACGGATACTGCTCTTCATTGATAAAGCGGCGCTTCAGGGGAAACGCAAAGAGCACGCCCAGCAAACTCAGGCAGATCATCCAGGCAAAGCACACGCCCATGGGGATGAGCTCGTCGGTGATGATCATGTAGGCCGAGAGGCTCGTCACCAGAGGTGCGGTCATATAACCGGCCGCCGTGGCGATGCTCTGCATGGCGTTGTTTTCCAGGATGCTCATTTCGCTGCCCAGCCCGATGCGGGACATGGTCTTGAAGGCGGCGAAAGCCAGGATCACCGAGGTGATGCCGACGCCCAAAGTCCAACCCGTCTGGATACCGATGTACAGGTTGGTCAAACTGAGCACGCTGCCCAGCAACATGCCGGTCAAGGCTGAGCGGACCGTCAACTGCGGCATATCACCGCGAAAAATGTTATCCAGCCACCACTGGTCTTTTTTCTGGGCCGACCACTGACGGACTTGTTCTTCGCTGAGTTGTTCGATCGCCATGTTGGGGCCTTTCCAGAGACAATGTTCAATTGGTGGCGTTCGGGTCTGAGGGGAGAGTTGCCAGACCCTGCGCGACACACTAAACTATTGTTTGGGCGCAGTCGAGGGGATAGGAAACGAAGCAGAAGCTGGGGCATGGTGACGGGCAAGGCAGCGTCTTGAGAAGTTTGGCGGCCGTCTGCCTTGGGAGATCAAATGAACTCGTAGCTATGGGATTGAATGGGTTGGGAGCAGCACTGCCACAATCTTAACCTCTCGACAATTTTTCCCGGTCCTAAATCCCGGGTCCCCGAGTAATACCGTAAAGGGGAAAAGTAAACTGAGAGTCGGTCTCTATCGGAACATAGCCTTAACGGAGCCCCAATTCGCGCTTTCAGTCGGCACTGGCTGGCCCTCTATTGGAGAGTAATTGACGATGACCTTGTTGTTAGGGTCATCGTTTTGGTCCCAAATGTAGTCATCGATGTAGAATGCACCAGGGCCGACATTTCCCCAGTAATTCCCAGCCACGTTGATTTCGTATTCAAAACTTTCGTTAGTATAACCCAGGGCATGGACGACATTAACGCCAAGAAAATGACGATATATATCACAACCAGATGCGCGGAATGTTGCGTGATTTTTGACAATAACGGCCGAGATTGTACCACCCTCAATAATACTATTCACAACCTCAATACTCGTTCCTTCGCCATTTGCCAAGATTGCATTTTCCTCACTAGCGATTCTACTATCTTCTATCAATACATTACCGCCACCGTTTGCTGATATACAACTGCCTGCGGGGCTATTCGCCTCGCACCCAGAAATCACACCTTCTGAGCTAATATAGCGAGCCAATGCCCCATTAACCACATCACACCCCGAAATTAGTCCGCTGTTCACATTCTCAAAATAGATTAGCCCACTTTCGATCTGGCAATCTTCGACCATTGCAGTCTCATAGTTCTTCAAAACGCATGAGTAAAGAAATCCATCAAAACTGCACTCTCGAATTACAGCGGAGCTTGTCCCGAGGTAGACGATCCCGTAATTCCCAGTCTCAAATCGACAATTTTCGATTGTCAATTCGCCAAAGCCAAATACGGCATGATTCAAATTAGTGAGCGTCATTCCTCTTAAAACGATATTACTAGGGTTTGTACTATCAGAATAGATCCCATACGGGCCGTCCGAAATTGGTGCATATGAAGCAGGACCAAGTATTACCGTACCGACATTTTCTCCAATAAACACCAAATCCTTGCTTTCAGTCCACCGTGCCAAAAAGAAGACCCCATGCGAGCCCCACTGAAGATCCTGATACCAACCTGGCCCGATGAAAATAGTATCGCCGCTTGCAGCCACATCGACCGCCGATTGCAATACCAGGAAGTCGCCCGTGCCGTCCTGCTCTACACGCCAGCTACCCGCTGAGCAGACACCAGCCTGCATCAGCGAGTAACAAATCAACAATGGGAGTAATAGCTTCATTTGACCATGACCTACTTTAGGAGAACAACACGTCGCGTTTGTGTAAACTGTATGTTGCCAGACCAATCCGGACTCGAAGCCCAAAAGCTAAGAGACACATTCTCTAATTGCTGAAGGCCGGATCAGCTCCTCCTCCTGCAGTTCATATCCCTGATTGTACCACCTCCTGCGTCGCAACGTTTGCATTTTCAGCAGTTGCCGCAAAGTTTGTATTTCATGGTGACGGCCGTGATAAACGTCAGCCGGAGGCACGTTTTTTAAGGACTCGTGGACACGTTCATTGTTGTAGTACTCAACGAACAGACCAAGCTCCCGCCGCAGTTCACCTGGGTGGTAATAGTTGCGCAGCTTGACCACGTTTTTCATTGTCCGGTGATACCGCTCGATCTTGCCTTGCGTCTGCGGGTGGTACGGCGCACCTCGGGTGTGCGTCATCTCCTTCTTGTCCAGATACTCAGCCAGTTCCTTGGATATGTAGCAAGGGCCATTGTCGCTCAACAGCCGTGGCCTATGACAGACTTTGACCTGCTCAACACCGGTCTTGGCAAGCGCATCATCCAGGGTCGCAGTCACGTCGTCGGCAGCCATGTTGGTCGTCAATCGCCACGAGATTATGTAGCGGGAGAAGTCATCCAAAACGGTCGACAGATAGTACCAACCCCAGCCGGTGATCTTGAAATACGTGAAGTCTGTCTGCCAAAGTTCATGCACTCGCTTGGTCTTGTGCTTGAACTCATCAGCAGCCGTCATCACGATATAGGCTGGACTCGTCAGAAGGTCAAAGTCTCTCAAAATGCGGTAAACACTACGTTCTGAGATGAACCAACCTTCATGGTCCGTGACGTGCCATGCCAGTTCCCGTGCCGATAACTCGGGCTTCTCCAGGGCGACTTCCACCAAGCGTTCCCGTTCAGAGTCGGGTATCCGGTTCCAGAACCGACGCCGCTGTGAAGGGCGGGGAGCCAAGCCTGTAGCGCCTTCAGAACGGTACCGCCGGTACCACTCATAAAAGGTGCTCTTCTTGACGCCCAACTGCTCAAGAGTCCGCTTGGCCGGGAGGTCTGAACCCTCGACCAAGCGGATGATCTCCAGCTTCTCTACCTGGGTGTATCTCACAGACCGTCCGACCCGTTGCCCGTGCCGCCAAGTGTTTTTTTGAGCACCACATTGCGCAACGACAGGTCGGCCACTAGGTGCTTCAACTGGCCGTTCTCACGGCGAAGTTCATCGACCTCGGTCGAGTCGGCCTGGCGCTTGGTGTTGCCAGCCAGGCGCCGTTTGCCGGCCTCAAGAAACTCTTTGGACCAGTTGTAATAGAGGTTGGGGCTGATGCCTTCGCGCCTACAAAGCTCGGCTATGGTCTCTTCACCACGCAAACCTTCCAGGACAATGCGGATCTTTTCTTCGGCGTTAAACTTGCGGCGAGTCTTGCGTTTGATCTCTCGGACGACCTTCTCGGGATCTCTGTTCTCGTTCATGGTACACTCCTCTGGTAAGGCGATTATACTCCAGAGTGTCCATTAACTTTAGGCTTGAAACGGTCCGGACGTTGCTGGCGGGATACACGTACAAATACTCGCCGTTCACATCAGTAGCCAACGAAATGAAATTGTCGAAGGGAGACTCATCAAAAACAAGCTCCGGATTCGTCGGCGTGGCATTGTCCAAGTTTCTAAAACACAACAGTCGGCCAGACGTACTATCGTATGCTCGAGTTCCCGTGATCAGCATGTCGCGCCCGGGTATGCGAATGAGATCAGTCATGAGGTTAGAAAAGCCGTCGTCAGATTTGCTATTCCACCATTGCTCCCAATTCCAGGTTCCAGTGGCATAATTTCCAGTCCGGCTTGCTCGATACATATACGCATCATAGGGCTCATCGGAAATCGGTCTTTTCCATACGACAGCAAACAAAGAATCGGCGGCGACAAATTCAACAAATTTTATATCAACCTCGGAGGTGTCATCCATAGCTCCGCCGAGGGTTTTCCATCTGTCGGGGTTCAATACTTCATCAAATGTAGCGAACTTTGACCCACCATGGTCTCTGCCCTGGAAGGTCCCCGTGCCATAAACCCGCTCAACCCCTCCGTCATTGACGATGTCAACATCGTACATGTCACACCATCCATTCGCTTCGGTCCTCAACCACCGAAAGGAACTTCCACTGGGTAAACTATCAAAACCAAAGACGTCTTCATACGCCGCTACAATCGATCCGTCCGGCCTAGCCGTAATCGCATTGACGACGCCGACATTTAGCCCACGAGAATCCCAGCGTCCCGAACCTGCAGATTCAGAATAGATCTGCGACCAACTTGATCCCCTATCGGTACTCACTACGGGGATATGATATGTCGTTGCAAAAATGCGCGTAGAATCCGTTGGGTCAAACGTCATCGGCACCAAAGCAGCTGCCTCGGTGTAATCCATCCAACCACCTGCACCAGCAGTGGCATCAACAATGACACTAATTTGACAAGTGTCCGAATAATCACAGCTCATCAGCTTGGTCCCAATCCCATTACTCAATAAGACGTGTACCCATTTGTTTCCAGAATCAACAGCTACCCCAGTCGGCGTATCTGGCGCAACGAC
>DAOVTU010000536.1 GCA_030632925.1 Candidatus Krumholzibacteriia bacterium
GCGAAAAATTCGGGAAAGGAATATTGTCGCTCGGCACCAAGGCACGCCCCTCATCGTCTTTGGAATCGAAAGACTGAATGCTGCGCACGAACTGGGCGAGCGCCAACTGGATGCGCGTTTCGGTCACCTCCGGGTCGCCAAACGCCGTCTTGAACAGAATCGGATAGTAGTCCGTATCGGCCAGCCGCAACATGGCCTCGGCCAGATCCGGTGCGCCATCTTCCCCGCTGAATCCCATCTCGATATGATCCTGGATCGGCTGACTCGCCTGGTCTTCGAGGCTGCTAGCTCGTTCGTTCCAGAAGACATTGTTTTCGGCGCTGAATCGGGTGTTGATCAGGCGCATGGAATGGCGCTCGGTCGTGCCGTTGACTCCGGTGGAAGCCTGGTCCAGGTCGCTGAAGGCCAGCTCCTGCTTATGGCAGCTTGCGCACGAGACCGTATTGTTGACCGAAAGCAGCGTATCGTAGAACAGCACCCGGCCCAGGGTCGCCCCCGTATCGGTGATCGGATTGTCGCCGCTGTTGTCCTTGGTGATGTACGCCGGCACCGGCTGGTTGGCGTAGTTGGGCAGGTTACTGAGGTCGATGTTGGCGCCGAAGGTGGCGGCCAGAATGGAATCGTCGCTCGGCACCGGGGCCGTGGGCTCGTCATCGGTGCTGCAGCCGGAGGTGATCAGAATGAGGGCGATCAGGCTCAAAAAGCAGAGGGTCAATTTGTTCGTCATCCGGGGCTCCTGAAATTGGGCCAATTGAGTCCGATTTACATAGCCCACAATAAGGCAAAGACTGGGATTCGGCTTCTGCCGCAGGTGGGCAGACCTACAACCTGTCCAGCACGATACCTGCGACGACCTTTTCCACCGCTACCCGGATACGCAATCCCAATCCCGCCAACTCAGCCGGCGGCAAGACGCCAGCCAACTCCTGGGCCAGATCCGCATCCGACAATCCAGCCACGGCTTGTCGCAATTCAGCCGCCAATCGTTCGCGCGACATGCAGTGAATATTTTTCAGCCCTGGCAATCGCGACTGGACCTTGGCCAACCGAAGTTCAAGAACGGCCGGATCAGGCACCGCCCCCGCACGAGCGGCCAGGAAATAACAGTCGTACAGATCCCGGGCCAAACGTCGTTCGTTCCAGGCCGCCAACTTGTGGGCCAGCGCTTCGGCGGGGTCCATGACCCGCACAATTTGAGACAACTGGCCGACCGATTGAGCAAACCCACCGGTGGCCATGGGAATCGAACGGCACTCGGCCGCCACGGTCGCTTCAACCTTGATGGCCACCCCATCAACGCGCAGGTCCGCACTCATCATTCTGGAGTGCAATACTACATCAATTCGGGCACCCTCTATTTCTGCCAGAATCCGTTCGATCCGATCCGCGACATCGTTCTTGGACGAGAAGGGGACAAAGACGTAGTCGATGTCCATCGTTGAGCGCGGGCTGTCCAGCAGCCGTAACACCATGCCACCCTTGAGCACCGCATGGTCCTCAAACACTTCGGCAAAGCGGTGCATCACCCACAGAAAGAGGGCATCCTGAGATGCTGGTCGCACCAGTGGCGCGGTCATGATGCCTCCAGCAAGCCCACAACAAATGCAATGAACTTGGGATTGTTGTAACAGCCGAGATATTCACGAAGTCGCACGTGGTTCAATTTCGACAAATCCATATCCGAATAGATGTCGAAGGCGTAACGCCGCCCCCGAAGGTGGTAGTACAAGGTATCGAGAACTGCTTTTTCAACCTCGGCACAACGGATCCCATTGAGGTTGGTAAATCCGAACATGAGGCTCGGTGAAGCACTGAGATGTTCGATGACAAATCCATCGCAGACATACCGGCGGGGCCTTCCTGTCTTGACCGCCATGATTTTTCGATCAGGGCGAGTGCCGACGACAAGATCTTGAGCCAGAATGGTGCCGAAGCTGACATAGGATTCGGGCGCCAACCTCTGGCTCAGCGTGGCCAGATCAAATTCGGCCCGGACGTACCACCCCCGGCAGAAACGGCGGAGAACCCCGTACTTTATCAACGAGTCGATGCGGCGCCCAAAAGCGGCCGGATGGGGCTCCGCCAATGCCGTTTGCAGGTCGGCCTTGGAATACACACCGGCCTGGGAATAGTCCAGGCGGTCGAGGGTTTGGTTGTCTGACATGACTTTCATATTGCATAACACTCTACATAAATGTGGTTTTTATGTCAATATGTATGAGTGCTTTCCAAGCCTGCTTGGTTGTCGGTCACACAACATTGTGTCCATCAGAGGCGACAGGCCCCCACTCACCCCAACGGAATGTCGAAACCAACCGCCATCGCCCCGTCCACATGGTTTTTGTTCGGGTAGGCCAGATAGCTGAATACAAATGTGTAGGCATGCTTCTCGCCCAGAGCCAAACCCAGCGAGAAGGGCGCGTGCAGCAACAAGCCGCTGTCCTGCCGGTCGTCCCGCCCGCCGTCCATGGTCGTGATGCGGCCGGCAGACATCCCCAACCCCAACTCGATGAAGGGCGCCACCCAGGGAATCGGAATCATCAGGCGCACTTTCCCACCCACAAATACCGTGCTGGCCGAAACGTTGCAGGAGTTGTCAAGGTGGGCACAACTGTCGTCGACCGGCCAGGTGAACACCCCACCGCCGTAAACGATCGGCTGGATGGCGCGATTGGCCCGCCAGACGCGGTCGACCTCCAGAAAGAGGCCAGCGCCGTAGGGGTCCTCTTCCCCTTCCCGGCGGACTTCCCCGGACATGCTCATCCCGAATCCGAACACCGGCCGGATGGCCTGAGTATTCTCGACCGGCGGAGCAGAGGCTTCATCCGGTCTCATATCGGCATCGCTGCCGATTCCGAATTCCGTCTGGCCCAGAGCCGTGCCGGCCGTCTGCAAAATGAGCCACAGCAAAATAACGGTCGTCGATTTCAAAAGGTCCCCCTTGAGTAGTCCATATTTTGGGCAACCTTACACCCTCTACTTGATCATGACAACCCGCTTACGGTCCATCTCACTACCGGCCTGCAACTGATAAAAGTACACGCCAGATGCCACTCGCGTACCGCGCTGGTTCAAGCCATCCCAGGTCACGGCGTGGGCCCCCGCGCCCTGCACTTCGTCGACCAAGGGCCGCACCTGGCGTCCGGCCAGATCATAAATGACCAGGGAAACCCGACCATCGGCCGGCA
>DAOVTU010000069.1 GCA_030632925.1 Candidatus Krumholzibacteriia bacterium
GACCCAGCACCGCGGCGCCGGCAGGCAATACAACCCGAATAAAATCGGGCCGCGGGCGGACCGACGTGATCAGGATCGGCACCACCAGTGGGACGTTCGTTTGATGATAAAGTACCGCCAGGACCAACCAGGCCGAAGCCTCCAGATCACTGCGCTGCGGCTTGAACCAGGTGGCCGTAAACAGCGTCAGGCAGGCCAGGGCCGGCAGGTAGGTTTCCACATGGGTGCTGTAGAAGAGCACGCCCCGACTGGCCAGCAGCGCGCAGGCCGCCAACAGGGCCGCGGCATGGGACCACCGCAGGTTCAAGGCCAGGCGCCACGCGCCAAAACCCAAGGCCACCATCCAGATCAGATTGTGCAGCACCCCGGCTAGGATCGCGTCGCGCGAACCGGTCAGCAGGAACAAAAATCGCGTGACCGGCACGTACAGGATGTGGTGCGGATGGTAAAGATCAGTGCCTGTGCGGGCCGCCAGGGCGTAACTCAGGCCATCGGGCGTTTGCCCCACGCTGCGCAACAGGAAATACAGGACGGCAAAAGCCAAGCCGGCAAAGACGACATCAAAAGTGCGGGTACGGGACATGCAGTTGGGCACCTTGGCTCAGGACAAATCCGGGAAAGGCTCGGGAAAAATGCGTACGCGCCTCAGTGGACCCCTTTTTTGCGGATTTGTCCAGTGAACGGAATCCCTATTGCACCAGGGCGACCTTATGCACCGCCGCCACGCCATCGACGTCCAATCTCACGAAGTACACACCGCTGGCCGAACGCAATCCGTTGTCGGTGCGACCATCCCAACCCGTGGCTTGAAGGCCCGGGCCGTTGCCCACACTCAACCGCCGCACCTGCCGCCCGCGGGCATCAAAAATGCGCAACTGCACTTCATGTGCGCCTACCGGAATTTCGTAGTGCAGCACCGTCGCCGGATTGAAGGGATTGGGCTGGGACGACAATGCCAACGGCGCCACCGGCAAGGCCACTGCCGCGGCCGCGTCCAGTCGAAAAGTCAGCGTGCCCACCGGCACGCCCGGCGTGAACGGCCCGCTCACAACGGCGGCGATCGGATCAGCCGGCACCGTGGTCTGGTCGCCCGAAGTGTAATTCACACCGCTGTCGGTGCCCGCATCGTAAGGGTACAAGGGAACCACCAGCTCCGTCACCCAGTCCTGCCCCTGCAACAAACTCAGCCCCGCCACACCGGCAAACCAATCGGGGCTCGGCGCAATCATCGTCGTCAGCGTGACCAGCGGAAAATCCGGGCTGATGGTGAACGAGGTGCCCACCTGCCCCGGCGAAACCCACAGCACATCGCTGCTGATGACTTCGCCGGCCTGCCCCGCTCCGATGGCCGTTTCGACTTCGCCGGCCAAGGCGGGTTGGCTGCCCCATTCGGCCATCTGCTTGATGCCGGTACTGGCCAGAGCGCCTTCGGCCCAAAACGCCACCGAAGCGTCATGGGTGCCGCCGATCAGGCCCGAAAAATGGGCATTGCCGGGAAAAGACTGCGGATGGGTGGTTTCGCTCCAGGTCGCATCGAAGGTGACCGTGTAGGTGGCCCACGGCGGAGTTTCAGCCAGGGCCGATGGAGCAATCAACAGGCAACAGAATAGGGCGGTCAGCCATCTCGTCATTTTGCATTCCTCACAGTTGGAGTCATTACACCATACTCCAACTATGAAAAAAGGCCGTCGCTGTGACGGCCTTTTTTCTCCTGCCTGTGAAATCGTCTGATCAGTTGCGCGCCACCGTGATGCTGCCGCTGCCGGCATCCAGGCGCACCCGCGACTCGCCGTCGCCTACAATCAGTTCCATCTCGCGTCTTTCCTTGCGCACGACTTCCGAGCCGGCGTAGTCGTTGTTCACCGAACCGCTACCGGTGTCGGCGCTGATGCGGGCCGAGGCGTTGTCGGGCATGATCAGTTCGATACTGCCGCTGCCGGTGTCGATGTCGTACTTGCCATCACCCATTTGATCGAGCTGCAACACAACCGAGCCGCTGCCGGTGTCGATGTGCGCGCTTTCGGTGGCCACACGGCGGGCCTTTACGCTGCCGCTGCCCGTATCGATGTCCAGGTGGTCGCACTTCAGGTTCTCGGCCACAACCCGGCCACTGCCCGTATCGACCCGGACTTCCGAACCCTCACAATCGGTCACTTCGACGTGCCCGCTGCCCGTATCGACATTCACGTTGCCCGCAATGCGCGTGGCCGTCACGTGACCGCTGCCGGTGTCGGCCAACAGGTCGCCCTGCAGGTCACGCACATCGATGCGGCCGGAATTCGTATCGAGGTTCAGGTCCGCCTTCAGCGAACTGGCTTCAACAGCGCCCACACCGTGGCGCACTTCCAGCTCCGCTCCGCGCGGCACGGCGATGACCACATCGGCCCACACCTCTTTGCCGTTGCCCTTACCCCTGACCTTGACCCTGGTGCCGGACAAGCCCGAGAAAACCTTCTTCAGCCACGAATTGCCGTGGTCGCCTTCGTTGTTGAAAGTCATCGTCGTGCTGCTGCCGCTGCCCATTTCGGGGTACACGTATTTCTTGTGTTTCTTGATGGGGAACTTGATGGCGAATACGTCGCCGTCGTCGTTGAAATCGATAAACTCGAGGATATCCTCGCTGGCGTCGTCGCCGCGTACGGTCACTTTGATTTGGAATTCGTCGCCGGCCGCTTCGACCACTTCAATGGCGCCAATCATGTTCACGACTTTCAAATCGTCGGTCGCGAAGGTGAACTCACGCTCAAATTCGCCGGCCAGGGCCGCGCCAACCGCCAGAGACAATAGAATGGGAACCAATACACCAGCAATAACAACGCGACGCTTCATGACGCAATCCTTTCATGACGCAACCCTCTGGGCAGGGCCGAATTTCCAATGTGGACACAACAAAGACGCACAGGCCTGGGAATTGGTTGCATGATGTTCACTGACAAAAAAACGACCGCCGCTCCCGAGGGGGAACAACGGCCGTCATGAGTCGGTCAGGTCAGGTTTTAGACCACCTGCTCCTGGGGAAAACTTTCGGTCCACATCTGGTTCAGCTCTTCCATGCGCGCCTGGGCCCGCAGCCGGGCTTCATCGGCTTCAGCGGGCGTTTGAGCGGCCCCGATGGCCTTCAAGCCCTCTTCAAGTGCCTTCTGCATCCGGGAAAAATGGTCCGTCCGCGCCCTGTTCACATCAAATCCCATGTCCACATCAATACCCATATCTTGCTCCTCGCCGGCGGCCTGCCCTCTGGGCCGGTGGCGGTGTTTCGAATCCGGTCGGCTAAATTTGTCTCACTGAGAATCAGGTTGCAGGAACCGTTCCGCTTTTCAAGCAGCGGCGCAAAGAGATGGGAAGGGAAAAAAATGCCGCCGCCGGATCGCAAAATCGGGCGGCGGCACGGGTTTCAAGGCCACTGGGGCCAGACTTGCAGGCGGTGGGAAATTCCTGTCAGCTTTTCCCGTAAAGTGTTTTGACCGATTCGTCGTCGGCCTCGATCTCGGCGGCGGCTCGAAGTTTGACAATGAAGGTCGTTCCCTGGCCAGACACCGACTTGGCCAGCACGATTTCGCCCCGCCACTTCTGCAAAATTTCCCGCGAGCGGAACAGCCCGGCGCCGCCACCCTGCCGGTCGCTGGTCCGTCCGTTGAAGATGTTTTCCTGCATTTCGGTCTCGATACCCTTGCCGGTGTCGGAAATGCGCAGCAACATTTCGGTTGTGCGCCTCTCCACCTCCACGCGCAGCACCTTGTCGGGCGAATTGACCATGGCCCGGATGGCGTTGTCCACCAGGTTGTCCAGGACAAACCGCAAACTGCTGCTGTCGATCAGGCACAGCGGTTCAGGAACGTCGGCGCTCATCAGGCGGGTTTCGATAGCCGACCGCTGGAACTCCACTTCGCGCACCAGCAGCATGCCCTGCAACATGCGCACCGGATCAGTGCTGAAATACTGGCGCAAGGCCTGCCACAACTGCAGGAAGCCGGCCTCGATCCTGGTCAGCTCCGCATTCATTTCTTCGCTGCGCTCGCGCACTGATTCGCGGGTCAACGTTTCGACATCCAGGGATTCCAGGTGGGTGCCCAGGGTCTCAAGGGCCAATGCGGTTTCCTGCACGGTCTGGGTTTCGAAATTTTCCGTTCGGGCCAGATGCAGGATTTCCAGCAAACGCGGCCGCACCGAATCGGTGAAGTCTTCCATGAGTTGACCAATGCGCACACCCAGGGATTCCGAAGCGCCAAGATCAGCCGCGTAGGCCTCCAGCAACCACACCAAACGACGCAGGCCCCGGTTGGCCTCCAGGAATTTTTCGTGTTTCACGTCGTCCAGCTGGCGCCACATGCGGTACAGGACTTCGCGGTCGGTGACGGTAGGCAGGACCAATTCGGGTACAGGCTCCGATACGCCCCGACGGGCCACCGACTGCCCGAAGCGGAAGGCCACACCCAGCAAAATCAGAAGCAACAACCCGCCGCCCGCATACTTGGCCACCAGCGGCACCTGGAACGGATTGCGCACAAAATCCAAGACGTAGCGGGACTTGTTGTCGCCCACCACCAGGGCCAGATCGTCGAAAGTGCGGGGCCACACCATGGGCACGCGCTTGGAGCTGGTTTCATCGGTAACATGAACCGCCTGCACCTCAAGCTCGGCATTCAAAACGGCCATGACGTTGCCGGGACCAAAATCCACAATCAATTCGCGGCCCGGTTCGGGCAGGAGATCCACCACACCGGTCACTTCACAATAGGTGTAGTCGACCACCCGACGGCGTTCACGTGTCAACTGGCCATCGGCAAAAAGATAGCGGGTGATGAAGCCGCCGTTGGACCCGGCCACCAGCCAACTGGTGTCCGTCCGCGGCCCGGGCAGGACCGCCAGCCCCATGAAGGTCGCTTCCTGCCGCTGCGAGACAATGGGCGACTGCGTTTCATAGTCCCAAATAATCAGTTGGTTGGCCTGGCCCGTCTGGTTGTTCCGCGATATCGTGACGATTTCCGGCTGGCCGTCGCCGTTCAAATCCGCCACGTAGGCCGAACCGGCACAAAAGATCCCGCCCATTTTCTGTCGCCAAATCAGCTCGCCGGTGGGCCCGATGACAAACAAGTAGGCGTGGTCATCACTGGTACCATTGATCTTGTCACCATTCAGATTGTCGGGCGAAGTGCCAAACAGCACGATTTCGGAATTTCCATCCCCGTCCAGATCCGCCACCACTGGATTCATCGTATCGGGATTCGGACCGGCCACCCAATTCCAGATGGTCTCGCCCGTTTGGATATCGAGGACCAGCAGTCCGCGCGGGTTGGAGTCGTATTGGACGTGGCACAACAGCACCACTCCCATCCGGCCCGTTCCATCCGCGTCTTCGACGATGCCGATCGGCACGTACGTTCCGTCCCATTTACCGTCGGGGCGGCGATCTTTACCCTTGGGCAAATTCACTTCCAGCACGGTTTCCTGGTTGGCCAGGTCGATGGTCATGAAACGCCACTCGTCGCTGTCGGTGGCCTTGATCGTGAGATGAACTTCGGAAACCAGGTCACGGTTCAGGTCGGTGACCAGGCCCAAGGGAGTCGGCGTGCCCCGGTGGAAACTCCAGCCCGGATCCAGATTGATCTGAAAGCGCGGTTTGACGTAGCCGTCTTCGCAGTCCCAGCCCAACAGACGGTTGTCGTCGGCGGTGACCAATTCCAGGCGGCCGTCGCCATCCAACTCGGCCATCACATAGCCGGTGGTCGCCGGGATGTCGCTCGAATAAGTCAGCTTCTTGAAGTTTTCAACACGGTAGGGGGCGTGGCTGGAGTCCAGATCAAGCTCGGAACTTTCCCGGGCCCAGGCAGGCACAGAAGAGCCCGAGACCACCAGCACAAGGAGCAGGAGGACATTCCAGGCCATCAGATTTTTGAGATTTAAACATCCCCAAAAATGCATAGAATCTGACCATTTATCTGGGCGAGACAAACGGACCACAAAAAACAGGACCAAACGCCATAATATTTGGACCCAACTTCAGGGGATATTATAGCATATTAGTTTTGTATTGCTCAACCACCAAAAAAGCACCCTGTGGGTCCATTTACTGCTTATCGGACCTAAACTGCGCCAGCAGAACGCCTCCGAGCATCAGGGCACAGCCAACCAAGGCCCGCGGACTGAGCCCTTCGGACAGCACGATCCAGCCCCCAACGGCCGCGAACACCGATTCCAGGCTCAAAATGATGGCCGCATGGGCCGGATGGGCGCGGGTCTGGCCCATCACCTGCAGAGTGTAGGCCACCGCCACGGAGAGCAATCCGGCGTACAAAATGGGCACCATGGCTGCCCGAATATCGATCCAGCGTACGATTTCAAAGATGAAGGCGCCCATCAGGCTGAGGACCGATACCACCACGAACTGCCCCACCGCCAATTCCAGGGCCGACACTTCGCCGGCCAGGCGGCCAATCACCAGCATGTGAACGGCCCAGAAGATGGCCCCGATCAGCACCAGACCATCGCCGAGGGAAATGCCCGCCAGGCCCTTGGCGCTCAGCAAATACAACCCCACGGCACTGAGTGCGATACCAGCCCAGATGTAGCGCCCGGTGCGCTGCCCGATCACCAGCCCCAGGATCGGTACGAAGACGACATACAGGCTGGTGATGAAGCCGGCCTTGCCCGCCGTGGTGAAGACCACGCCATACTGCTGAAGCGTCGCGGCCACAAAGAGCACCAACCCAGCCAGCAAACCGCCACGCAGGACCCGGCTGAGCGGGGCCGTTCGGGGGCGGCGCGGACGGCCCGGCAAACCCCAGATCAGGACCGGTGTCAGGGCCAATGCCCCGAGGGCGAAGCGCACGCCGTTGAATGTCAATGGCCCCACGTGGCGCATGCCCACCCGTTGGGCCACAAAGGCAAACCCCCAGATGGCCGAGGCCAAAAGCAGCAGCAGGTTGGCCTGCCGGACGGTGATGCCAGTTGTCTTTTTCATGCTACAAGGATAACGGGGGTTTACAGCAGAGCAAAGTGTAGGGATCATCCGGACATGAAAAATTTGGTGATCGCCCTCATATTTTTTGGATTCGTGATTGGAGCAGGTGCCATGGCCACCGCCGCTACACTGCCCATTGTGCCCGCCCCCCAGCAATGGGAACCTGCGGGCGGAGTGTGTGATCTGAGCCAACTGGCACGGATCGTGGTTGATGTTGATGACGAGCAATGGCGCGAGCTTGAAGCCCAGTCGGCGCCTTGGTTGGGCCCCGTTCTGGGCCAGGAGCCTGGACCCGGACACTTGTTGATCACTCGTGACACCGATCTGCCTGACGATCAGTATCGCCTGGAAGTACGCCCATCTGGCATAACGCTGACCGCCGGCACACCCACCGGTGCCTTCAGTGGCCTGATGACTTTGACGCAGTTGTCACTGCACGGTGCATCCATTCCCTGCGGCCTGATCACCGACAGCCCGCGCTTCGGTTGGCGCGGCATGCTGCTGGACTGCGGCCGGCACTTCATGCCTGTGCCGCTGATCAAAGAGGTGCTCGACGCCCTGGCGCTGCACAAATTCAACGTGCTGCACTGGCACCTGACCGAAGACCAGGGTTGGCGCCTGGAAGTGCCCGGCTTGCCCGGCCTGACCGAAACCGCAGCCTGGCGCACTGGGCCTGATGGCCAACGTGTTGGTGGTTTTTACACCACCGAAGACGTGCGGGAAATCGTGGCCTACGCAGCCGAACGGCACATCACGGTGGTGCCTGAAATCGAAATGCCGGGACATACGGTCGCTGTGTTGGCGGCCTACCCCGAGTTGTCGTGCAGCGGCGGGCCCTTCGACGTGGAGACCCAGTGGGGCATTCATCCGGACATTTTTTGCGCCGGCAATGATGAAGTATTCGCCTTTCTCGAGAAGGTGCTTACGCACGTGATGGATCTCTTTCCCAGCACCTATATCCACCTTGGCGGCGACGAGGCGCCCAAGGAGCGGTGGCAGGTGTGCGACCGTTGCCAGGCCCGCATGCGCGACGAAGGTCTGGCCAACGAAGCCGAGTTGCAGAGCTGGTTCATCGGGCGCATGGAAAAGTTTTTGGCGAGCCATGGCCGGCAGATCATTGGCTGGGATGAAATCCTGGAAGGTGGTCTGGTGGAGAATTCCGGCGGCGCCACGATCCAGAGTTGGCGCGGCACTGACGGCGCCATCGCCGCGGCACGGGCAGGGCACGACGCCATTGTTTCGCCCACCAGTCACGCCTATTTCGACTACGACCCGGGAGTTTTGGATGTGCAGCAGGTGCACGGGTTCAATCCGGTGCCTGAAGAATTGGACGAGAGCGAAGCGCGCCACATTCTCGGCGGCGAGATGAACCTGTGGACCGAATATATTCCGCCGGAACGATTGCCGAGGCTGATTGCGCCGCGCATGGCCGCCATGGCCGAAGCACTGTGGACGGGCACCAACGAGGATGAATTCCCCACGTTCTTAGCTCGGCTTGAACAGCACCAACCAGTGTGGGACCACCTGGGCTGGACACCCGGCGCGGCCGCCCGGCCGGTGACAATCAGCGGCCGGTACGACATCGAGGCAGGGCAGCACAAGCTGCGCTTCGAACTGGACGAACGGCTGCGCGCAGTCTTCGCCGGCGATGAATTGGTCATCCGGCATCAGGAATTTGCGCGTGCGGACTACCCGGATCACCGCCCGGAAGTATGGCCGGACGAACAATCACCCGCCGTGGTAAACGCCGAGTCCGACATCGCTCCTGAAGAGTTGTCACGGCCTTGCTCGCCCGGTGAACCGGCGGTCTTGCATTTGGCGCAGTTGTTTGTGCGTGGCCAAGCCTACGGCGCGCCGGCGCTGGCGGAATGGAACCCGCATCTGGCCTTGGGTCGGCCGGTCACCTTGGCCGATCCGGCCAGCAGCCGTTACCCCGGCGGCAGTGTGGGCTGGTTGGTCGACGGCCAGCGCGGCGGCCCCTCCTTTCGCGGTGAGCACTGGGCCGGCTTCGAAGGTGTGGGCCTCAACGCCACGGTGGATCTGGGCCAGATCACGGAAGTGAATCATTTGTCAGTGCGGTTCCTGCAGGACGCCAACTCGTGGATTTTCCTGCCCACCGAAGTCCGCTTTGCCTGGTCGGAAGACGGCACGGATTGGCACGAATTGCCGGCCATAACCCATGCCCTGCCGGACAAGGAACAGCGAAAAGTGATCCAGGGTTTTGCGGTGGCCGCCGGCGGTATCAAGGCTCGGTATGTGCGCATACAGGGCCTGAACCGGGAAATCTGTCCGGATTGGCACCCTGGCAAAGGCTTGCCCTGCTGGGTTTTCGCCGACGAACTTGTGGTGCGCTGAGGGCTGAGCTTGCGGATAGCGGTGAATCAGGACATATTTATCCTAATTACACTCCACCCACCCGAACCTCGGGAGTTTCAC
>DAOVTU010000018.1 GCA_030632925.1 Candidatus Krumholzibacteriia bacterium
GTCATGGACGAAGACAAACAGCAGCGTGATGGGGGCGAGGCCTTTGTGGCCCGTGCCACCGACGAGGGTTTTCCTCACATGGGGATCATCGATTTTATTGACAACGAAGTGGACCGCAGCACCGGCACGATCGAATTGCGGGTGCGCCTGGACAATAAAGAATTGAATTTCTTCCCCGGCCTGTTTGTGCGCATCAAGGTCGTGGGGGAAGTCATTCCCGAAGGCATTCTGGCACCCGAGGTGGCGCTGGGCACCGACCTGGGTGGCAAGTACATCCTGGTTGTTGGCGAGAACAATATCGTGGCCCAGAAATACGTGACGCTGGGCATGCCCCAGGGTGACGGCCTCGTCCATATCAAGGAAGGCCTGACCGGCGACGAGACCATCATCGTCAATGGCCTGATGTTTGCCCGACCCGGTATGCCGGTGACACCGCTCACGGCCGAACAGTTCGCCGGTATGCAGAAGCAAGCCGCCGCAGGAAACTAAACAAGGAGACCTGACCGGATGTTCAGCCGCATATTTATCAACCGGCCCAAGTTTGCGCTGGTGATTTCGATACTCATCCTGATCGTGGGCGGGATTTCCATTCCCCAACTGCCCATTGAGTCCATGCCGGATATCACGCCGCCGACCATTGCGGTGACGACCACGTTCCCGGGCGCGGACGCAGCTACGGTGCTTGAGTCGGTGGCCGCTCCCATCGAGGAGCAGGTTAACGGTGTGGAGAACATGATCTACATGGACTCCAAGAGCGATTCCGAAGGCCAGTTGAACCTGACGGTCAGCTTCGACATCGGCTCGGACGTGGACATGGCCCAGGTCATGACCAAGAACCGGGTGGATGTGGCCTCGCCATTGCTGCCCCAGGAAGTCATGCGCCAGGGCGTGAAGGTGGACAAGAAGTCCACCGCCATGGTCGAGGTGGTCAGCCTGCGCTCGCCCAACGGCACCTACGATGAGCTCTACATCTCGAACTACATCGCGACCCGTGTGAAGGATCAGTTGGCGCGGGTTAACGGTGTGGGCTCGGTGACTGTTTTTGGCGCCAAGGACTTTAGTATGCGGATCTGGTTGGATCCCGAACAACTGAAGGCCCGCGGCCTGACCTCCGAGGAAGTGCTCGGTGCCGTCAGGGTGCAGAACGTTTCGGTGGCGGCGGGAAAAATCGGCGCGCCGCCCAACGCCGGTGACCTGCCGTTCCAGTACAACATCATCACCAAGGGGCGCCTGTTCACCGTAGAGGAATTTGGCGCGATCGTCATCAAGACCGGCGCCGGCGGCAACATTCTTTACCTGCGTGATGTGGCCACGATCGAGCTGGGCTCTCTGGCCTACAGCTGGTATGCCGAGCACTCGGGCAGTCCTGCCATTGCTCTGGGCATCTATCAGTTGCCCGGGTCCAACGCGCTGGGCGTGGCCCAGGGCGTCAAGGCCATCATGGATGAACTGGCCCAGGATTTCCCTGCCGATCTCGAATACGAGGTGCTGTACGACGCGACCGAATACATCCAGGCTTCCATTGATGAAGTGGTCGAGACTTTGATCGTGGCCATTTTGCTGGTGATTTTCGTGGTGTGGATTTTCCTGCAGGACTTCCGCGCGACGCTGATTCCGGCCATCACGATTCCGGTGTCCCTGATTGGCACCTTTGCCGTGCTGAACGGCATGGGCATGTCCATCAACAACCTGACCCTGTTCGGGTTGGTGCTCGTGATCGGCATCGTGGTTGATGACGCCATCCTGGTGGTGGAGAATACCGTGCGCCTGATGGACGACAAGGGGTGGGACTCGCGCAAGGCCATCACCGTGGGCATGGGCGAGGTGACCGGCCCGGTGATCGCCTCGACGGCCGTGCTGCTGGCCGTATTCATCCCGACGTTGATGATGCCTGGCCTGACGGGATTGCTTTACCGACAGTTCGCCATCACCATCTCCATTGCCACGATCTTCTCGTCGGTCAACGCCCTGACGTTGAGCCCGGCCCTTTGCCGTCTGTTGCTGAAAAACAGCGACCCGGACAAGCAGAAGTGGATCTTCTTCCGCAAGTTCGACGAATTTTTCGAGAAGAGCACTGCCAGCTATAAGGGCCTGGTGGCCACGTTGCTGCGCAAGTCGGTCCTTGGAATGCTGATTTTTGCCGGCCTGATGGCAATGATGGTCGTGGGTATCAAGAGCGTGCCGGTGGGCTTCCTGCCAGATGAGGATCAAGGCTATTTCTTCGTCAACGCCTCGTTGCCCGATGGGTCATCCCTGGCCCGTACCCAGAAAGTGACCGACAAGATCAACGCCATTTTGAGCGAGACACCGGGTGTGGCGAAGTTCCTCACTGTCGGTGGCTATTCGATGCTCGACGGCGTGCAGTCGCCCAACGCGGCCATGTGTATCGTGACGATGGAAAACTGGAGTGAGCGCGGTGATCCGGATCTCTATATCCAGAGCGTAATGGCTGATTTGCAGAAAAAATTGTTCGGCATTCAGGAGGCCCTGGTCTTCAGCTTCCTGCCACCGCCCATCATGGGACTGGGCAGCGCTTCGGGCTTCTCGTTCGAACTCCAGGACCGCGGGGGCGCCGGCATTCTGCAATTGCAGCAGGCCGCCCTGGACATCGTCGCCGAAGGCAACAAGGGCGAGGTGCTGACGCGCCTGAACCAGAACCTGCGCGCCTCGGTGCCCATGCTCTATATCGAGATCGATCGCGTCAAGGCCCAGGCCTACAACGTGCAGTTGAACCAGGTGTTCGGTTCGTTGTCGACCTTCCTGGGCACATCTTACGTGAACGATTTTAATCTCTTTGGACGCACCTGGAAAGTGATGGCCCAGGCCGACGAGCGGTATCGTTCGGAGCCAGCGGATATCGAACGCATCGAGGTGCGCAATTCCCAGGGCGTGATGATTCCGCTCGGGACTTTTGCGGCGGTGCGCGATACGGTGGGGCCGCTGTTCATCGGCCGCTTCAACATGTATCCCAAGGCCTCGATCACAGGCCAGGGCCAGCCTGGAGTGTCCAGTGGCGAGCAAATCGCCGAGATGGAACGCCTGGCCCGGGACATTCTGCCGCCGACCATGGGCTTCGAGTGGTCCGGGGTGACGTTCCAGCAATTGAAAGCGGGCAACCTGGCGCCGTTGATCTTTGGCTTGGCCTTCCTGTTCGTGTACCTGTTCCTGGTGGCCCAGTATGAAAGCTGGATGATTCCCCTGGCAGTGCTCCTGGGAGTGCCGGTAGCCATCGCGGGCGCCTTGTGGTTCACCAAGCTGCGGGGGCTGGACAACAACGTCTACACCCAGGTGGGGCTGGTGCTGCTGATCGGCCTGGTGGCCAAGACGGCCATTCTCATTGTGGAATTCGCCAAGGTGAATCGCGAGAGCGGCAAGAGCATCATGGAGTCGGCCCTGCTGGCCGGCGAGTTGCGCTTCCGGGCCATCCTGATGACCGCCTTTTCGTTCATCCTGGGCGTGATTCCTCTGGTGATCGCCACAGGAGCGGGCGCGGCCAGTCGTGTTTCGCTGGGCATGGCCGTGTTTGGTGGCATGTTGATCGGTACGATCGGCATGGTGTTGCTGACGCCGGTCTACTATCTGGTCATTCAGGGCATTGCCGAAAAATTCGGCGGGCCGCCCGAGGCGTTGCTCGAACTGCAAAAGCAACAGAGCGGTGAAAACACCGAGCCTGAGGAGACCGAGTAGCAACAATGAGTATTTTTGACATCATCGCCGTCCTGGTGACTCTGGCGGCACTCATCGGATACGTGAACCACCGTTGGCTCAAAATGGAGCCAACGGTGGGTCTTTTGATGATCTCGTTGGTCAGTTCTCTGGGCATCATGGGCCTGCACTGGGTTTTTCCCCAGTTGGAAATCGTCACCAGCATGCAAGCCATGTTGAGCGACATTGATTTTAATCAAGCCCTGATGCACGGCATGCTGGGCTTTCTGCTCTTTGCCGGTGCCCTGCACGTGGACCTGGAATACTTCGTGCGGGCCAAGGGCACCATCGCCACCCTGGCGACCTTTGGCCTGCTGATGTCCACCTTCCTGGTGGGCTGGTTGAGCTGGCTGGTTTTCAACGCCCTCGGCCTGGAGATTTCGTTCCTGGCCTGCCTGGTTTTTGGCTCCCTGATTTCCCCGACTGATCCCATCGCCGTCATGGGCACACTAAAGACGCTGAACGCCCCCAAAGACCTCGAGGCCAACATCGCGGGCGAATCGCTTTTTAACGACGGCGTCGCGGTCGTGGTTTTCACTGGCCTGGTGGCCTTGCTGTCGGCCCAAACCGGTCACGGTGGCGGCGGTGGTCACGGCGGCCACGGCGGAGAAATGGGCGCCGCCGACCTGGCCCTGTTCTTTTTGCGCGAAGCCGGTGGCGGCGCGGTGCTCGGCCTGGCCTGCGGCTACTTCATCTACCGCCTGATGCTGAGCATTGACGACTACAAGGTCGAGGTCATGCTCTCGCTGGCCCTGGTTATGGGCAGTTATTCAGTCGCCTGGGCGCTGCACGTCTCAGGCCCCATCGCCGTGGTGGTGGCCGGCATCCTGATCGGCAACCGCGGTCGTAATTTTGCCATGAGCGCCGAGGTCGTCGACTACCTGGAAAAATTCTGGGAATTGCTCGACGAAATGCTGAACGCCATCCTGTTCATGCTCATCGGTATCGAGGTGCTGGTGATCTCATTCACGGGCCGCAGCGTGCTGGCCGGATTGATCATCATCGTGATCGTGCTGGGGGCTCGCTTTGTCAGTGTGTATGTGCCGATCGCGGTCATTGGCGTCAAAAACAAGTTCCCACGCGGTGTGGTGCGCATATTGACTTGGGCTGGCCTGCGCGGCGGCATCTCGGTGGCATTGGCACTTTCCATGCCGCCCAGCCCGGAGAAAAACCTGATCCTGACGAGCACCTACATGGTGGTGCTGTTTTCCATCGTGGTGCAGGGCATGACGATCAAGAAAGTACTGCGCAAATTCCTGTAGCGCGTCGGTGGCGGAACGTGCGCCAAATCAATAAACTGGGCCTGTCAGATGCATGCCGGATACATGCCGGATACATGCCGGATCAATGTAGGTGCGAAGCGCTCGTGTATGCTACAATGCCGCGCGCATGTAAAAATGGGCCGTATTCTTAGGGCCCCAACACTCCCTTTTTTCCCGAGGATGACAAGATGGCTGACCTGTTCGAAAACCCGATGGGGCTGTGTGGATTTGAATTTGTGGAGTTCACGGCGCCCGAAAAAGGTGTGCTGGAACCGGTTTTCGAGACATTGGGTTTCGCTCGCGTGGCCCGTCACCGCTCCAAGGATGTCGACCTCTGGCGCCAGGGCGGCATCAACATGATCATCAACTACGAGCCTGACTCGGCCGCCGCTTTCTTCAGCGCCGAGCACGGCCCCTCGGCCTGTGGCATGGGCTTCCGGGTGAAAGATTCGACCACGGCCTACGAGTGGGCTCTCAAGCGGGGCGCCCAGGCGGTGACCATCAACACAGGCATGATGGAGTTGCGCCTGCCCGCTATCCGCGGCATCGGCGGCTCGACCGTCTACCTCATCGACCGCTTCGAAGACGGCAATTCCATCTACGACATCGATTTTGAATACCTCGACGGCGTGGACACCCATCCGGTGGGTGCGGGCTTCGACATCATCGATCACCTGACCCACAACGTGTACAAGGGCCGCATGGATTATTGGGCCGACTACTACGAGAAAATTTTCAACTTCCGCGAGATCCGCTTCTTCGACATCAAGGGTGAGTACACGGGTCTGTTGTCACGGGCGTTGACCGCACCGGACGGCCTGATTCGTATTCCGCTCAACGAAGAAAAGGGCGAAAAGATTGGCCAGATCGAAGAGTACCTGCGGGAGTACAAGGGTGAGGGCATCCAGCATGTCGCCTTCATCTGTGACGACCTGCTCAAGTGCTGGCAGAACCTGAAGGAACTGGGTGTGCCGTTCCTGAGTGCACCGCCCGAGTCCTACTACGAGATGCTGGAAGAACGTCTGCCCGGTCACGGCGAACCCACGGGTGAGTTGCAAAAGCGGGGCATCCTGCTTGATGGCTCAACAGACGGTGGCAAACCGCGCCTGTTGCTGCAGATCTTCTCCGAGAAAATGGTCGGACCGATTTTCTTCGAGTTCATCCAGCGCAAAGACGACGAAGGCTTCGGCGAGGGCAATTTCGAGGCCCTGTTCAAATCCATGGAACGTGACCAGATGCGCCGCGGCGTCATCGAAACCGAAGAAGCTTAGGAGCGCATCATGGCTGTTGAACTGCAACGCATCCACCACGTGGCCTACCGCTGCAAGGATGCCAAGGAAACCGTCGAATTTTATCAGAAGGTCCTGAACATGGACTTCGTGCTGGCCATCGCCGAAGACAAAGTGCCTTCGACCAAGGAACCCGACCCGTACATGCACATTTTTCTGGATGCGGGCTGCGGCAATGTCCTGGCCTTTTTCGAATTGCCCAATTCGCCGGAAATGGGCCGCGACGGCAATACGCCGGAGTGGGTGCAGCACATCGCGTTTGAGTTGAAGGATATGGATGCTTTGATGGAGGCCAAGGCCCACGCTGAAGCCGAAGGGCTGGATGTGCTCGGGCCCACCAACCATGGCATTTTCAAATCGATCTACTTCTTTGATCCCAATGGGCATCGGCTGGAATTGGTGGCCAATACGCGCACGGCCGAGCAAATGGCTGAGCTGCACAAGGTTGCGCCGGCGATGCTGGAAGAGTGGAGCCAGACGAAGAAGGCGCCGCGGCATGCGGCGTGGCTGCACGAGATGGATTAGGGAACGATCCTATTTGGCCAACAATATTTTGTGACGGCCCACGGCGCCTGGAGTCGATATGCGCGCAAGATACTGCCCGCTGGGCAAAGATCGTCCCGCAGAATCCTTCCCCAACCAGGTGACCTGGTTTATGCCTGCCTGCCGCATTGAATGACCGAGGTCAGCAACCAGCCTGCCCCGGGTATCAAATATCCGGATTTGGGTGAGGCTGTCGGCCGGAAGGTTGAAGCGTATTGTCACCAGAGGATTGAAGGGATTCGGAGCGGCGCTGACAACGATGCCGGTCATCGCTGTTGGCACGTCTTCGACTGCCGAAACGATTTGGCCAGTGGCAGAAGACGACGCCATGACCGTCACGTCGTTTTGACTGAATACCGCCGATGTCATAACCAGATACTCTGAGCCGGCCAGGAGGCGGTTGACATAAGCCGGTACACTAGGCGTGAAATTTCCGGCGGGACGCGGGTGTCGGGGGTCGGACAAGTCGAAGGTCAATCCGGTCGCACCCTGATAGCCCCAGGTGCCCGCGAACTTGACCACCGAAGCAGAGGCGAGTTTTAAAGAGTCGATGAGAAATGGTGCAGCGGGGTTGGTCACATCCCAGGTTTCCAATCTTTCGAAGCCGGCCGCCGGATTCTGAAATTCCTCAGTGGCGGTGACATAGAGCACCGAATCAGCTCCACAAATGGCATGACTTAGGCCGGTGACCACTTTTCGAGGCCACGGCAGCAAATTGTGGTGGTCACTCGCATTGATCAACTGGTAGCTGGAAAAATTGGTGACCAGAATCCGGTCGCCGCGATGGGAAATCGTTTCATAACTGTCTGTTTCAAGGGGCGCAACGCCCACTTCCAAAGGCTGGTCCGGATCGGAAACATTGATAATTCGCAATTCCTGGGCGGATTTGTTCAAGATGACCAGAGTCTCAGCGTCGATAAAAACCAACGACTCGAAGTAGTTCAAATTGTCCAGTTCCGGAATCGTGATCTGGGCGCGCATTTCTGCGCCATACCGTGAGGTCGTCACCAGATGGATCCGGCTCGTATTTGTCCGTACCGCAATCAACGATCCTGACCAGGCAAAATTGCGGACCGCCTCGACGCCAACCAGGCCCAGATCCAGTTCCCAGAGCAGGCTACCGTCGCCCCCCAGTTCAGCTGCCACCAGGTAATGTTGGTTCGAGTAATTCGTACCCCACAGGATGTCGTCCAGGATGATGCCCTGCGGCCTCATCACACCATTGAAATCGTGACTGGCCACCGGGTCGACTCCGCCGCGCACGCCGTCGCGGAATATATTCAAGCGGTCATTTCCGGCTGAGACAAAAGAGCCGGCGATCAAACCGATATCCCTGGTTCCGGCGAACTGCCGCGTGCGCCATGTCTCAATGCCGGTGGCGTAGTCGCAAAAAACAACCGTGGAAAATGAGTTGATGACCAGGTCGTTGCCCAGCAAACGCAGTCGACCTGTATTCACACTGATTGGGTTGTGGGTGATTGTGGTCGGGTCCGATACATCCAGGTGCAGCGTGCCCCCATTGCCTGATGCATAGGCCACATCGCCGCGCAGGATCACTTCGTTGAATGTGTAGCCAGTCGGTGGATCGATACTGCCCAGAAGCACCGGAGTGGCAGGCTGCGAAATATCGAGGATCTCGGCCCGCCCTGCATTGACCAGAGCCAGGCGACTGCCGTCCACGCTCAGGCTACCGACGTTTGATCCATATCCGCCCACGACCAGTAAGCTGTTGGGGTTGGTCACATCGACAATAACGAGCCCGCCGCTGCCGGCAGCTACGAATGCGTGGCCTGATCCGACCTCAATCCGAACCGCATCGACCGACAGGTTGACCTGGCCAACCTCATGCGGCGTCTCCGGCAACGCCACTGAATAGAGGGTCAGATACCCGTTGCTTGCCAACACATAGGCTGTCCAGTCCTGGACAAACAGATCGGTCTCCAGGCCGGGTGACTGGGTCAGACTCAGGGGGACGGCCGCATCGGTTTCCATCCGGTAGAGTTGCAGGCCCAGGTCCGGGTTGACGACACCGGTATAATGTTGGCCGAATAGTTCGTAGGGAAACACGGTCGGATTCCAGCCCGGCATATCGTGGGCTTCGATGAAGTGGGGGTAGGGCGAATAGTCGACCGGGTCCACGGGCGCGGCCTGGGCGGTCATTCCAGCCAAGATGGCGACAAAAACGGCAAATATGGCACAATACCGGATAGAATATTTCATCGGAAGTCCCCCGAATAGGATTGCTGATTAAGCTGATAATATCATGAAGAGACGGCGCCCGAGGGGGAATTCCGAAGAAAATCGGTCGTCTTTTGAGGGGGCGCCGGCGAACTACCGGTTTTTTTCCAGTTGATCGATGTAGGCGTCCTCCATGAGGTCGCCTGCACTTATTTCCAATTGCGCCATCAGTTCCCGCGCCACGACCTGCCCTTCGGCTTCGGTCTGGTCATCGGTGAGTACCACTTCAAGCTCCATGAAGTCGCCCAACCCTTCGACCTGATCCAGGTGGATCCGGGTGGGTCCGCTCAGCACCAGCGTGCGTTTCTTGGCAACTATGCCGCGCACACCCAGGGCGGCTGTCAGGGCGGCATGAAGGCTGGCGGGGTCAGCCGTGCGGCTGATCACATAGCTGGAAGTCTTGGGCCCTTCCTGATCCGGCCGGCTGTAGGCGATCAATTCGCCGGTGCCGTCGCCGAATTCCCGCAGCTTAAGGCGTCCTTCACGAGCATTGTAGAAGGTGTCCTTCTGAACGATCAACTGACCCGGCCCGTCGCCCATGGCCAGAGCCAATTCACGCAACCGCGCCGGGTCGGCAACACGCGCTTTAATTTCCACATTACGTGGCATGGCCGTCTCCTTCAGGCGAACGCCGGTGTTTCTATCGCTTCCAGAAATTCGAAATCCCACGCTCGGTCTTGGGCTTCTCGTCGTCGAACCGCGCGCCGTAATCCACCGCCACACCATACTGCGGGTCATCGATCACATTGACTTCCATCAGGTTGCCGGCCTTGGCCAGCAGCGCCTGGCAATCGGGGCTCAGATGGCGCAGGCGCAGGTTCTTGCCCTGGCGTTTGTATCTCTCGGCCAGGGTGTCGATGGCCTGCAGCGCACTGGTATCAAATACCCGGGTGCCGAAAAAGTCGATGATCACATCGTCCGGGTCTTCGCGCGGAGTGAACAAGGCGTTGAAGCTTTCGATGGAGGCAAAAAACAACGGCCCATCCAGCAAGTAGACCTTCTCGCCGTTCTCACCGGTCTCCACCCGCGTGTGGATATTCTGGCTCGATTTCCAGGCCAGCACCAGGGTCGAAACGACTACGCCGACGACCACGGCGATGGCCAGATCTGTCACCACGGTCACGGCCGATACCAATACGAGCACGAAGGCATCCGACAGGGGAATGCGGTGCATGATGCGCAGGCTGGACCAGGCGAAGGTGCCGATGACGACCATGAACATCACGCCCACCAATGCCGCCAGGGGAATCATCTCGATCAGGCCCGAGCCGAACAGAATAAAGCCCAGCAGGAACAGCGCCGCCGCGATGCCCGCCATGCGCGTGCGCCCGCCCGACTCGACGTTGATCATGCTCTGGCCGATCATGGCGCAGCCGCCCATGCCGCCAAAGAAGCCGGTGATGATGTTGGCCCCTCCCTGGGCCATGCACTCCTGGCTGGCCTTGCCGTGGGTCTCGGTGATCTCGGACACCAGGTTCATCGTCAGCAGGCTTTCGATCAACCCGATGGCCGCCAGGATCAGGGCGTGGGGCAGGATGATCATCATGTTCTCGAAGTTCAGCGGCACGTTGGGCACGCTGAAAGCGGGCAGGCCGCCGGCGATGCTGGCCATGTCGCCTACACTGCGCACATCCAGGCCGAAGCCCAGCACCACGCCGGTGGTGACGAGGATGCCGACCAGGGGCGCAGGCACTGCTTTGGTGAGCTTGCTCGTGCCCCAGATGACGACCATGGTCAGGAAGGCCAGGCCGAGCATAAGCATCAGGTCAGGGCGGGCCATCCAGGAGTGGCCGCCTGCGCCATCAGACGTTTTGAACTGTTCGAACTGCGCCATGAAAATCACAATGGCCAATCCGTTCACAAATCCGAGCATCACCGGATAAGGCACGAGTCGGATGAACTTGCCCAGATGCAGCGCGCCGGCCAGCAACTGGATCACGCCCATCAGCACCACGGTGGCGAACAGGTATTCGGGCCCGTGGTTGGCCACCAAGGAAACCATGACCACGGCCAGGGCACCGGTGGCGCCGGAAATCATGCCGGGGCGGCCGCCGAAGATGGCGGTGAACAGACCGACAATGAAGGCGGCGTACAGGCCACTGAGGGGCGTAAGGCCGGCCACAAAGGCAAAAGCCACCGCTTCGGGGACCAGAGCCATGGCGACAGTCAGGCCGGCCAAAAGCTCGATCCGGATGCGAGCCGGGCCAAATTTCGCCAATAGGCTATTGTTATTCACTTCAGACGCTTGCAAAACCGTATCCATTTCATCGGGTTGGGTGCTGATTGGGGCGCGCAACCTAGTATCTCAAGGTCAGATGGTCAAATCGGCGCCATTGAATTCCCGTTGCCGGTTGTGGCGATCTGCCCAATAATGCGATTCACCTATAACAATGGACAAGATGGATTCCGAAGGAGCCTCCGCAGTTATGCACAGCACACGCCTCCGTGTCATTCTCGTATTACTCCTCGCGCTCGGTGCACTGTCAATGGACGGCCGAACCACCTCTTGCTTGGCAGCAGAGCCCGGCAATTCATCTTCGTCGGTCACGGATTTCCCCAAAGCCCTGTGGGATGATGCTTTGGCCCTGCCCACCACCGAAAATCTTTGGTGGCTGGCGGGCGGTGCGGCGGCCTCGCTGGCCGTAGCCCAGTTCGAAGACCCCGAGGGTGTGGCCCGCTTCCTCAATCAGCCGGTCATTGACGAGTTTGCTGACTTCGGCAACATCTGGGGCGACATCCGGCTGCAGGCACCACTGGCTTTGGGCGTGTGGGGCGTGGGTGGCTTGAGTGGCGACGCCGAAATGGCCGATCTGGGTTTTGATCTTTCCCGCAGCCTGCTGCTGACCTACGGTACCGTCAGTGCGCTCAAGGTGACCTTCAACCGGACCCGCCCCAATGGCGACGACTACAGTTTTCCATCCGGCCACACGGCGGCGGCTTTTTCGACGGCCGGTGTGGTCTCCAGGCGCTACGGTGGCTGGGCTGGTGGAGTGGCTATTGGTCTTGGTGTTCTCACGGGCCTCGGCCGCATGGAGGACAAGAAGCACTACGCTTCGGATGTGGTGGCCGGCGCGACCATCGGCTGGATCATCGGCCGCAACGCCGCCCGACCGGCGCGGGCCGAAGGTGTGGGCTGGCAGTTGGTGCCCTATGGACAGGGCCTGGCTGTGGCTGGGCGGTTTTAATTTTCACGGAGGATAAGCTATGGATCGCAACCAAGCCCTGAGTGCAGTGACCGCATCGCCATTGGACCCGGTCGCCCATGAAAACCTTGGGGATGTTTATCGTGCCGCCGATTCGCATTGGCCGGCCCAGGCGTGTTACCGGAGTGCCGGGTTTCTGGGGGCAACCGAGCCCGGTGTCTTTCTGAAACTGGCCATCTCTTTGTTGAACCTTGGCCGGATTGAGGACGCCCGCAATATTCTGGTCTCACTTGGCGACTTGGCCGGACCATTGGCCGGTGACCGGGATGCTTTGCTGAAACATGCGACAACCATGCCAGCGGTTCCCTTGGCAAATCTGGACCACAACCGCTTTTACCGGATGCGATCCCTGGCTCAGGAAATCCGTTCTCTGGCCGGGCCCGAGCAATGCTCGGTTCTCGATATCGGTGGCGGTGATGGCCTGTTGGCGGCGTTTTTGCCCAATGATGCCTATTTACTGGTTGAGCCTGGTACCAATGGTCTTTCAGGTCTGGAGTTGCCGCTGGAGGCCAACAGTGTCGACATCGTCTGCGCTTGCCATGTGCTGGAGCACATTCCCGTCGGACAGCGAGACCAGTTCCTGGACCAGTTGGTGGCCACGGCTAAGAACCATGTCATTTTGCTGAATCCGTTTGCGGCCGAAGGTGGCAAGCATCAGGAACGTCTGCAGTTGACGGTGGATTTGACCGGTGCCGAGTGGGCACGTGAACATTTGGCATGCGGACTGCCGGAGCTGGACGTCGTGCGGGACTACGCTAACCGGCGCGGCCTGTCATTGTCAGTGCGGCCGAATGGAGCAGTGGGTACGGCGTTCGCGACGACTTTGATGAACCACTTCGCCCAGTTGGCCGGGCGGCAGGACGAGGCTAAACGAATCAATGCCTACTTCAACAGCTTGGCTGAGGAACTGCTGATTAGCCCTTCGATGCCGGCGGCTTGGTTGGTGCATTTTGATTTGAAGTCCGGAGCCAGTTGATTGTGACGCTGAAATTTTGTTTCGGGAAAATATTTACGGATTTCCCTAAAAGTGCGAACAAAGCCCCACGACTTCCGTAAGCATTCCTGACCCGACGGACCCCCACCAATTCCGTCCCCCCCGACACATTGCTACAGGTGCCTCCACCAGGCGGCGCCTCACCTTCTGACCCAATACAAAGGGGTTCGGGATGGCCTGTGCCGGACACGACCGCTGGAATACTACGTTCCTTATTAGCTTGCTGCTTCTATTGGCCACCACCGCGGTGGCCCAGGATACATTCACCCCGGTTTTCGAACCTGAACTGCGGACCAAACGGGCCACAGCCGAGATCACCATCGACGGCGATCTGAGCGATCCCGGCTGGATCGGTGTGCCTATGGCGTCGAATTTTGTCGAGCGCCAACCCGGCGACAACATCCCGCCGCTGGTAGAGACGATGGCCTACGTCACCTATGATGACGAATACCTGTACGTGGCTTTCGACTGCCGGGACGATCCGGCCCTGCTGCGGGCGACCATGTGCCAGCGCGACCAGTACTTCAACGACGACTCGGTCGCCCTGATGATCGACACCTTCGGCGAGGCCCAGTGGGCGTATCAGTTGTACGTCAATCCCTACGGCATCCAGAAGGACATCATGTGGACCAACGTGCACGGTGGGGACCGCGGCTTCGACATGATCTGGCACTCGGCGGCCAAGATCACCGAGACCGGCTACACCGTGGAGTATGCGATTCCCTTTGCGAGCATGCGCTTCCCGGCGGGTGAAACGCAGACCTGGAAAGTGGATTTCTGGCGCACACACCCGCGGGAAAGCTATCACCAATATTCGTGGGCGGCCCACGATCGCAACGACCAGTGTTTTCCCTGCCAGTGGGGCACCGTCAGCGGCATCGAAGGCGTAGCGCCCGGGCGCGGCTTGGAATTCCTGCCTTCTTTCATCGGCTACCAGACTGGTGAAATCTCCGACACCACCGATCCCGACGCGGAGTTCGAAGACAACGACGCCAAGGGCGAGTTGACCCTCGGGGCCAAGTATTCGGTCTCGTCCGATGTGACCCTTGAAGCTTCGATCAACCCTGATTTCAGCCAGATCGAGGCCGACGCCGACCAGATCGAC
>DAOVTU010000546.1 GCA_030632925.1 Candidatus Krumholzibacteriia bacterium
GGCCGCGACGGCCCGCGCTTCCTGCAGGTTGTTGACCAGCACACCACCGACAGCGAAAAGGCTCTGCTCTACCTGGTGGATGAGGGTTATGAAGAAGTCGTGCTGCTGGGCGCCACCGGTTGGCGCCTGGACCACACGCTTTTTAACGTGCACCTGCTGGAACGTTTCGCCGACCGCCTGTCGATTTGCATCGCCGGGCACCACGCCGACACCGTGCGCCTGGCGTCCGATACAGCGGTGTCCTGGGACCTGCAGACGGGCGTCAAGTTCTCGGTCATGCCGTTGGCCGGCACGGTTGCCAATGTGACCATCGAAGGCGCCGAATACCCGTTGCTGGGCGAAACCCTCACCGCCGGGGGCATGGCCACCATCGGCAATTGCGTCACCATGAGCCCGTTGCTGGTTTCCATCGGCGACGGCAGCCTGCTCATTTCGGTGGATCGGGAAGAGGGCCCCGAGTATATCGAGGGCATCCCGGAAAACGAATAACGTGACCGCCGCGCCTGCCGCAACCTCTCTGGCGGGCGTGGTCTATCTGCTCTTTCTGCTCTTTATCGTTTTGCGTTTGTTTCGGGGCTCGGCCTCCGGTGCGGTGGACTACATCGTGGCCGGACGCCGCCTGACCCTGCCCGCCTTCACCGCCTCGCTGGTCACCACCTGGTATGGCGGCATCCTGGGCGTGGGCGAATACACCTGGCAGTACGGCGTGAGCAACTGGCTGGTTTTTGGCGTGCCGTACTACTTGTATGCCGCCCTGTTCGCGATTTTCCTGGCCCGCCGCGCCCGCCGCAGCGAAATGCTCACGGTGCCGGATCTCCTGGAACACCACTACGGAAGGCCCGCCGCCCTGGCCGGCGCCAGCGTCCTGTTCGTGATGACGGCCCCGGCCGCCTACGTGCTGATGCTGGGCGTGCTGGTGAATTTCGCCACCGGTTGGCCGGTGTGGGTGGGCGTGGTTGCGGGCACGCTACTGTCGATCAGCTATGTGTTTCGCGGGGGCCTGCGCGCGGTTGTAGCCACCGATATGGTGCAGTTCGTATTGATGTTTGTCGGCTTCCTGGTCTTGGTGCCGGTGTGCGTGGCGAAGTTTGGCGGCTGGTCATTTTTGCAATCAGGGTTGCCTGAAGGGCACCTGAAGTGGGATGGAGGCTTGGGCTGGCAGGCCATCGCCGTGTGGTACGTGATCGCCTTGAGCACCTTGGTGGAGCCGGCGTTTTACCAGCGCTGTTATGCGGCGGAGTCGGAGAGCACGGCGCGGCGGGGGATCTTTGTCGCCATCGGTTTTTGGATCGTATTCGATTTTCTGACGACCACCGCGGGCCTGTATGCGCGGGTCCTTTTGCCGGATCTGGCTAATCCAGTGCAGGCCTTTCCGGCCTTGGCCGCCCACGTATTGCCCTCGTTTTGGCAGGGCGTTTTTATGGTCGGGATGCTGGCCACGATCATGTCGACCGTCGACAGTTATGCGTTTATTTGCTCGGTGACTTTGGGTCGGGATCTGATCGGGCGTTGGCGCACCGAGGCGGGCGAGGCCATCGCCGAGGAACAGAATTTGGCGGTGATCAGGTGGAGCCTGCTGGCGACCGCGGTGGTGGCGGTGGTATTGGCTTTGGTTTCCGGTTCGGTGATCCAACTGTGGAAGGCTTTGGGGAGCGTGGGGACGCCTGTCTTGCTATTGCCGATGGTTTTGGCTCATTTTGGGTACCGCGTGTCGGGACAGCGGGTGGTCTGGTCCATGGGGTTTGCCGGTGGTGTGTCGGTGGTGTGGCTGGTCTTGGGCGCTGGCGGGCCGTGGCTGGGGGTCGAGGGGATATTTCCGGGTTTGCTTGTTTCCGGACTTGTCCTGTTGGTTGGTGGACGGGCTGGGATTCCTTCGCGCTGATGCCGTTGATCTGTGATAATATGCACCCACGGAAGGATAAATTATGCGCTCTGTGGGCTCTGTGATTGTTTTGATCCTGTTGGGGTTTTTGGGTGGTTGCCAATTCAAGGTTGCTCCATACGAAGTCCAACATGTTGAAGTGGATTTTTACGAGGACTTTGAGGCCAATATAGATCTGGCCGTGGCGATCTCGCAATATGCTGTCGAATATTACGTGTTTCATATCGAAGGCTATGATGAATCCTTCGTCGCTGGAATCACGTTGGGGGCCAGTGCCGATAGTACCGATGGCAGGAAAGCCTATATCCGGGTGCGGTATGATTTTGGTGACCCGATGATGGCCGCGAGACGGAGCCAGTTGAAGCAGGGATTTGAGGAATTTATCCCTCACCTTGCTCAGTCCCATGCGGAAAAAGAACTGGTGTTCGAAGAGCGCGGCCCCGCCGGGCGCGATTGGCTGAAGGCGGTTTTTGGGGGTAAGGGGCAAGAGTTGTACGAAGATTTCAGCTCCCCGCTCAAAGGGATGATATCATCAGCTGAGTGGAAAAAGACCAGTAGATTAGTCTCAAAGGACTTGGGAGACCCGCTTAGTCTCAGATTTCTCGGCGGACAATTTTACGAGGCTTTCGAGTCAAATCCTGAATCAATCTCATTGTACTATCTGGGTGAGTTCGTGGGTGAGGATGATTTGTCCATTCGGGTGAGTGAGATCCTTGAGGACGGTGAGTGGAGAGTTGTCGGCTTCAAGTGGGAGCCGCAGACCGACAACTGATCGTCACCGATTCTTGATTGCCATCGGACAAATCCAGATCGACCATCCGTCCCGGTACACATCCGGTAAGGTCGTGGCCTGCGGCACCCGCGCATGGTCATAGCGAAATCCGCCCATCTTGCCCGCCTGCAGATTGATGCCCCAACCGGCGGTAGTGCCGTCGATATCACCGTACTTGGCCTCCACGTGCCCGCGCCGTAAAAAGAAGATGTTGGCCAGGCCGATTTCCCAGCCGGTTCCTATTTCGTCCTGCGCGCCGGACGTGTCGTGCTCGTAGATGTAATGGTTGAGATCCGCATCCCAGATATACCCCGGTTCAATCAGCTGCGACGAATAGGTGTACGAAAAGAAGGGGTCGATGGCCTGGGTGATCAGTTTTTCCAGGCCGTGCACAGGGCGATCCCTGAAGTTGGGCGCCAAAGGCAACGCCAGATGCACCGACCAGCCTTTGATGAAGGCACGGGGGAACGGGTCGGACTGATCGGCGTCCAC
>DAOVTU010000076.1 GCA_030632925.1 Candidatus Krumholzibacteriia bacterium
ACCTTCGGTCGGCGTACGCAAGCGGTAGGCGCAAGGCTTACCCTCGGCCTCGTAGGCAGCAATTTGTTCGGCGTTCAGCTCACGGCAATGGCCGTCGTAGCCTTCCCAGTTGCCGCCGCCATCGCGCACGGCCTTCTCGCGGTTCTCCAAATCCTCGGCGCTGCAGAAGCACTTGTAGGTGTCCCCGCTGGCGATCAATTTGTCCAACTGCTCGCGATAAATATCCAGCCGCTCGGACTGCAGGTACGGACCGTGGTCGCCCCCCGCCTTCGGTCCCTCGTCCCAATCCAGGCCCAGCCACTCCATGCCGCGCAGGATGGCGGCGTAGCTTTCTTCGGTGCTGCGTTCCTGATCGGTGTCCTCGATGCGCAGCACAAAGGTGCCGCCCTGACTGCGGGCGTACAACCAGTTGAACAGCGCCGTGCGGGCGCCACCCACGTGCAAAAATCCGGTGGGACTGGGCGCGAAACGGACGCGGGGCATCTTCAGATCACTCATGAGAGCGTAAGCCTTTCAAAACAGGAAAAATCAGGGTTGCTTGTGCGGGACCTGGCGCTTCATCGCCTTGCCCGCCGGTTCACCGTTGCGCACAGCATCAACCATGTCGGCCAGCTGCGCCAAATCCATGCCGTATACCGACAAACTGGCCTCGTCAAGATCCGCACCCGAGGCCACTTGCGCCAGGAAATCCTGCATCGCGATCAGGCCGCCCTCGAGCTCGACCAACTGCCAAACCATCAGGTAGGCACTGTAACTGGCGCGCCGAAAATTCTCGCGATCCGCGCCTTCATCCGGGTCCACGCCCTTGCTCAGGATCGCATCGATCAGCGGCGGTGAAAAGAGCACCGGCCCTGCCTCGCGGAATTCCGCCATGTAGTTGACCAGATGCGTGCCATCTTCACCCATGTACTCGACCAGTCCGTGATGCAACCACAAGGGCAGCTTCTGGTCCAGGGCCTGGTTCAGAATCCAGTCGGTGACCAACATGAACGCCGCATGACCCTCCAAAGTGCGGGCCAACAGAACCGGATAAGGCTGGATGGTCACTTCATTGCCCTGCAATTTGTAAAAGCGCCACACGCCCTGGCCGGCCTGCTCCTTGTAGTGCTGGGTATTGTCCGGATTGAGAATTGTCAGGGTATCGGTAATCGACAGCCCCAGCAGTTCGGGCACCACGTGGTTGGCCCAGTCCATCAATTCGATAAAAGCGACCATGTCGCAATCCTGGTAGCCCGGATTGTGCAGCATGATGAATTGCCGGAAGCGTTTGTCGCCCGGCAGCAGCACCAAATCATCGTGGCCCTTGAGCACCTTGCCCTGGCACATGGAGCCGGGTCCGTAGGGTTGACCGTCGGCGTCCAGCGGCGGCTCCCAGCCGTACCAATGGTGGGCGTGCTTGTGATCCGGAAAGCCCGCCGCCGCCAACTGGCTTTCGGTGCAGCGAGGGAACGAAGCATCGACCGTCAGTTCAGGCAACTGACTGCAATGGGTCTGGGCCAGCGCCAACTGCGGCGCTGACAACAGCAGTCCCACTAGGACTGCGAAGATGATCTTCATCCTAGCTTCCATCCTTGATGGCCTGGGCATCCTTGTACCACTTGGCGGCCTCTTTCTTGTTGCCCAGTTTGTCGTACACTAGGCCCACGTTGTTGTACACGTTCACCGTTTCCTTCTCCACCAACGCCAGGTCATACGACTCCAAAGCCTCGTCATACTTGCCCTGGTAATAGTAGGACAACCCCTGGCTGTAATAGGCCCGGTAAGTGGGGCCTTCCAACTCCACCAGCGCATCAAAAGCCGCCGTGGCCTCATCGTACTTCTTGGCCGCCATGTAGGTCAGCGCCAAATTGTACTGCGCTTTCACGTAGGTCGCATCGAGGGCCAACGCCATTTTGTAAGACTCAATGGACTTGTCGTACTGCTTGCTCTTTTGCGCCATGGACCCCATGTGAAAGGCCAACTTGGCTTCCGGCTGCAGGTTGAACGCCTCCTGATAAGGGTCGATGGCCGCACTGTACTGCTTGGTCATGTGCAGGCACTGGGCCAAAGCCAACCAGCCCTGATAGAACTCGGGCAGATCGCGCGTCACGTTTTTCAGCGACGGAATCGCCGCGTGGTATTTTTTCTCGCGCATCAGGCTGACGGCATAGTTGTAGACAACCTCAGGCTTGGTATCAGCGCCATTGAGGCCGGCCTTCAACCACTTGCTCGCCTTCTTGTCTTCCCCCATGCGCATGTACAGGTTTCCGATGGCCACTCGCAGGTCATCCAGCTCATCGATCTCGTAAGCCTTTTCGTAGGCCTCGACCGCTTCCTGCCGCTTGTTCGTATGCTCATAGACTTTGCCAGAGGCAATCCAGGTGCCTGAATTTTCCGGATGTTCGTCCCGGGCCAGCCGTGCCGCCACGCCAGCCTCCAGGTTCAGGTCCTGTTTCAAGTAGCAGTCCACCAGGCGGGGCAAAAGATCATCGCGCTCCGGCGCCAACTCATAAGCAGTCTTGTACAACCCGGCCGCCTCAGCGAACAGGCCCGAATCTTCCATCAACTTGCCGTCGGCCACCATCACGCCCACCCGATTGTGGATGATCGACGTGGCCTCGCGGTACCCGTCTGCGCCCGCGGCAGTTTCTTCGCGGCCTTCAAAGGAGCGCAGAAAACTCATCACCGGCGGCGTGTGTTTTTCCAGCAACTCGCGCACGGCCTGCTCGTCGCCCTGCTCGTCTTCCAGTTGATTCAGTTGCAGCACCAGCCGGAAACCATCCGGTCCCAGGCCCGGTTCAAAAGCCTTGATGCCTTCTTCGAAGGTCGCGCGCGCCTCGTCGATCATGCCGGCCTGTTTTTGGGCACCACCAATCAGGCGCCAGAAGTCGCGGCCACCGAGCTTATCAAAATTGCGGTACTGGCCAAACTCGGCCACCGCCATTTCGTGCATGCCCAGGCGCGAAAAAACCATGCCCAGGTTGCGGTGATAATCGCCTTCGGTGGGCGTCGTCTGCACCGCGCGAATAAACGAATCACGCGCCTTGTCATATTCTTCATTGGTGGCATAGATCACGCCCAAATCATTCCAGGATTTGCCATCGGTGGGATCCGCCAGCAGCTTCTCGTTCAGGACGGAGATTTTCTCCTCGTCGCTCATGTCGTCGCCGATTTCGGGCCGGATATAATGGACGCCGCCCCCGTTGGCCGTATCGACCACGGTGGTCACCTGGGCCAGGGCGGTGCCGGACAACAGGACACTCAACAAGAGGGCCTGGAGCAACGATACCTTGAGATAAAACGCGAGTCGGGAGGACATTCCGCACCTTTCGAAAATTCCTGTGGATTTTGGCCACATGATAGGGATTGGCCCCGGAGCTGTCCAGTTCAGGAGACTTTCCCGGGGCCATCCAATTTATACAATTTGCCCGGGTTCAAGATTCCCGATATCCGCACACCACCTGGCTGCCTTTGGCCACGGGGATACTGGAAAACTCTCCAAATCCCGTTTCCTTTAACAATTCGAGGGTTTCAGTGAGGGTGTAAGACTTCCCGCCGGCCGTCATCGCCAGCATATTGACGCTGAATTGGGCCGCAAAAGCCGGTTCCAGACGGTTGTCTTCCAGGAAGAAGTCTTTCACCAAAATCTGGCCGCCGGGCTTCAGGCAAGCCCGACTGCGGCGGAATATGCCCCGCGTCTCTTCTTCACTGAGCATATGGATAATGTTGGAAATGTACACCACATCGAAGTCCGAGCCGTAGTCGTTGGTGTGAAAATCTCCGGCCACTGTGGTGATGCGGTCTTCCATCCCGGCGGCCTTGATTTGCTCGGCCCCGATGCCGACGGGGCCCTCGAGGTCAAAAACCACCGCCTTCAAATCAGGGTTCGCCCCGCAAAAAGTGATGGCCGCCGTGCCCGGGCCACCGCCCAGATCCAGCAGCTTCTCGGCGCTGGTAAAATCCACCTTATCCACAACTTCCAGGCTGCTGAGCCGCGACACATTCTCCATGCCGCAGATAAAATCGCGCATTTCCTCGGGCGTGGTCTTGTCCCGCGGCGCTTGCTTGCCGGTGCGCAGAACCGTCGGCAATTGCAGCCAACCGGCCATCATCCGCACATTGTGTCCGAGCAGGCTGGCCATGGTGTCGGGGCTGTCGGCCAACAGGTAGGGCCGCACTTCCGGGTCGATGCTGAAGGTGTCGCCGGCCTTTATCAGGATCCCGGACGCAGCCAGGGCGTGCACCACGATGTCGACGGCGCGGGTATCGAGATTAAGATCGGTAGCAAGGCCGGCGGGCGTGCGGGCGGCCGTGCCGAGGGACTCGAAAATGCCGGTTTTTAGGGCGGCGACCAGGACCATGGCGTCCCGATACCCCGAAACCATCGTTTCCACCCTAATTTTGCCATCCATTGCTTGTGCCTCCGAAATTGTGTCTGGGCCAAAAGACGCATCTTGAACCGCTTTTTTGAAGTTACACCAGTGCCCAACTACATTGCAAAGGCCGATCGCAGGAATATCAGACACCAGACACATTCTCCGAGGCACAACCCAAATTTCCCGAGGCACAATTTTTGAGACACCAAGTTGCTACTGTGGTTTTGGGGCCCATTCTCATGCGCCAGGGCCAGGCCACCCGCCACAAAATCACCCTACTCCCCGAACCCCCAGGCGACCGCCAAGGCACCATCGGTACGGGCCCACCCCTGAAACTCCTCATCATCGGCGACTCCGCCGGTGCCGGTGTCGGCTCCGCCCACCAGACCGAAGCCCTCAGCGGCCAAACCGTCCAGCAGTTGTCCGCCCACTACACCGTCAATTGGCGTTTGCAGGCCCGCTCCGGCAGCACCATTCCGGCCATCATGCGCCACCTCAAACGCCTCGGCAACGAGCCCTGGGATTGGGTCGTCGTCTCCATCGGCGCCAACGATGTGGTCAGCCGCCATTCCCTCCAGCAATGGCGGGACAACCTCGACAGCCTGCGCGACCTGCTCAACGAGCGTTTCGACCAGCCCCGGATGTTGTTCTCAGGCCTGCCCCCGATGCACCTCTTCCCGGCCATGCCCCAGCCCCTGCGCTGGTACATCGGCTCCAGGGCCAAGGAATTTGACCGGGAGCTGGCCAACTGGGCCGCCGGCCAGGAACGTTGCGCCAGGCTGGCCATGGATTTCCCCGCAGACCCCGACCTGCTGGCCACCGACGGCTTCCACCCCGGCCCCGGATTGTATGTTCTGTGGGGCGAAGCGGTGGCGACACACATTCGCACGCACGCCCGCCCTTGACGCCACGCCCGGATTCTGTTGCTTTAGGGTCATGATCAGATTTCGCATACTCGGCGCCGGCGGCGCCATTCCCACCCCTACTCATACCCCGGCGGCCTATTGGGTCACCGTGGATGGGACCCCGATCCTGATGGATCCCGGCCCCGGCGCCCTGGTGCGTCTGGTCCACTCGGGCGATGCCCCCGGTGGGGTCGACGAGATCGGCACCGTGCTGCTGACCCACCTGCATCCGGACCACTGCTGCGACCTGGTGGCCCTGCTATTTGCGCTGCATTCGCCGCTGACCGACAGCCACGAACCGCTGCACCTGTTTGGACCCAAGGGGCTGCAGGCGTATCTTGACCAACTGGCCGGCATCTACGGACGCTGGCTGGAACCGCGGCACCGCGAATTAAATATCACCGAGTGGGCCGCGGGACAACAGCTGGACCTGCCCGGCGGCGGCACGGTGCAGACCTTCGCCGTGGATCATCCCCAGGACCGTTTTTCGGCCGGAAACTGCCTCGGCTACCGTTTTGCCGACAGTGAAGGCCACACCGCCGTTTTTTCCGGGGACACCGGGCCCTGTTCGGGGTTGGAAAAAGCTGCCCGGGATGTGGACCTGCTGGTGGTCGAATGTTCGGCCCCAGACGGCATGGGCGTGCCGGGGCACATGACCCCCACGGAAGTGGGCCTGTTGTGTGCCAAAGCCCAACCGAAGTTGGTCGCCCTCACCCATCAATACCCGGCGGCCGCGGCGACAGATCTGCGGCCCGGCATCGCGCTGCATTTTGACGGGCCCGTTGTTCAGGCCCAGGATGGCAGCTTGTTTTTTGTCCCTCTGAAAAGTGGAGAAGAGAACCCATGGTCGGCACCTTGAATCACCGTTCCGCTCGTTTGTTTGTCCTGGCCCTGATACTGATGGCCTGGTCCTCTCTGGCTTTTGGCCAGGAGCACAGCCGCAGTGGTCTGGAAAATGCCGAAACCATCCAGGAAGGCCGCGGCGAATTTGAGATCATCCTGATTCACGGTCTGGGCGCCAGCGCCGCCGTGTGGGATGAAGTCGTGCCGTTCCTGAAGGGCACCTTCAAGGTGCGGGTTTTTGAATTGGCCGGACACGGCAAGACCCAACCCATTGCCGACGACAGCATCACCGCCGAAGTGGCGCGCCTGCAGGAATTCATCAAAGAGGTGGATTTTGCCTACCCCACTCTGGTCGGGCACGGACTCGGCGGCATGATCGCCATGCAGTATACGTTGGACCATCCGGCCGATGTGCACCGGCTGATCGTCATGGACAGTGCGCCCTTGCAACTGGCCAGCCAGGAACAGAAAGCCGCCGTGGGCCAACAATTGATCGAGGACTACGAGCAGTTCATCGCCACCCGGTACCTGAACATGAGCATCCGGGAACAGGTCACCGACCAGGTCGTGGACATGGCCCTGCGCACCGACAGCGCGTCGTTTGTCTCGTTGTTGATGAGCAGCTTTGATTTTGATCTGACCGACCGCCTGAGCGATTTGTCCGTGCCGATGTTGGTGATGGGCAGTGAGTTGATGTTTCCGCCGACGGATTCCTCGCGCCACCTGTTGGAGCACTATGGCTTCAACCACGCGCGCACCCTCAGCTTCAAGCGCATGGCCCGCTCGGGTCATTATATGATGTTGGAAGAGCCGGTCATGACCGCCAGCGTCTTGTTGGCCTTTGGGGTGACGGCGGAATACACGTTCGAGAAATGAGACGACACGGAGCTACTTTTTAAGCAGCTCCATATCCGCATCAACCATCATCGTGACCAACTCGTTGAAGCCCACCTTGGGCTCCCAACCCAGAACCCGCTTGGCCTTGCCGTAGTCGCCAATGAGCTGGTCCACTTCGGCCGGGCGCATGAAGCGCGGATCCTTCTTCACGTACTGCTGCCATTCCAAATCCAGACGACCGAAGGCGATGTCCAGGAACTCGCTGATGGAGTGGGTCTCGCCCGTGGCGATGACAAAATCATCGGCCTCGTCGTGCTGCAGCATCTTCCACATGGCCTCGACGTAGTCGCCGGCAAAACCCCAGTCGCGCTGGCTGTCCAGATTGCCCAGGCACAGTTCATCAGCCAGGCCCAGCTTGATGCGGGCCGCGCCGTCGGTGATCTTGCGGGTCACGAATTCCAGGCCTCGCCGCGGGCTCTCATGATTGAACAGGATGCCCGAGGCGGCAAACACGCCGTAGCTTTCGCGATAGTTGACGGTGATGTGATGTCCGTAGGCCTTGGCCACTGCGTAGGGGCTGCGCGGGTGGAAGGGCGTCATTTCGGTCTGGGGCACTTCGCGCACCTTGCCGAACATTTCACTGCTGCTGGCCTGATAGAAGCGGGCCTTGGGCGCCACCTGGCGCACGGCCTCGAGCATGCGCGATACGCCCAGGGCGGTGAACTGGCCGGTCAGTACGGGCTGGCTCCAACTGGTGGGCACGAAACTCTGGGCCGCCAGGTTGTAGATCTCATCCGGCTGGGCCTCTTCGATCACCTTGACCACCGACGCCTGGTCCAGCAAATCGCCCTGCAACAAGGTGATCTGGTCCTTGATGTGACTAATGCGCTGGATGGTTTCGGTGCTCGAACGGCGCACCATGCCGAAGACATCGTAGCCCTTGTCCAGCAGGAATTCCGCCAGATAAGAACCGTCCTGACCAGTGATCCCCGTAATCAAAGCTCTTTTCGACATCATCCACTCCATCTTGCAGGTCTGTTGTTTTATTCGGCGCCCACAGCGCTCCCCCAATCTACACCGGCTGTGGGTCTGGGACAAGGCATGGCCGACCAGGCGACAAAACAATCAACTGTTGGGCCCATCTGTCGATAATAAGGGATGTGCCTATAATTCAGGGACACATCCTGCTTCCTGTACATTCTCGTGGAGGGAATTCATGTCCAATTCGAACCGACCAGGCCTGCTGTGGGTCACCGCCACTGTGGCTTCAACGTTGCTGGTTGTGCTGCTGGTGGGCCTGCCGACTGCCCCGGCCGACCCGGCTTCCGACCACGCCGCCGCCCTGCGCGTGCAACTGGACCCCGAAACCGGTGAGATCGTCCCCGTTACCGGTCTGGACAAGGCCGAATTGGACCGCCAGATGTCGCAAATGTTGAACCGCTCAGCCGATGGCTTGCGCGAAGCGCGACACGCCGACGGCGGCGTTTCGGTGGACCTTGAAGGACGCTTCCAAAGCCTTTCGGTGGCCACCATCGACAGCACTGGACAAGTGCAGACCCGTTGCCTGAGCAGTGAACAGGAACGCAAGGATTTTGCCGACGGCACCAGCTCTCCCTGCAACCACGACGGTGTGAAGGAGTAGCACAATGAATATCTCGCACAAATCTCTGCTGCCCATCGCCCTGGTTCTGGTGCTCGGTGTGTGCCCTTCGTTGTGGAGCACACCGGCCAACGCCACCACCATCACCATCGTCAACGAAGACAGCGCCGGCGAAGGGTTCAACGACCCGACGGCAGCCGCGCCCGTCGGTGGCAATCCCGGCGTCACCGTTGGCCAGCAGCGCCTGAACGCCTTCAATTTTGCCGCTTCGGTGTGGGAGTCCATTCTCAACAGCGACGTGGAGATCCGCATCGGGGCCAAGTTTGACCCGCTCAGCTGCACCGCCACCAGTGGCGTGCTCGGCGCCGCCGGGCCCAGTTCCCTGCACCGCGACTACGCCGGTGCCCCGTTGGCCAGCACCTGGTACGTGGACGCCGAAGCCGACATGCACACGGGCTTTGACCGACGCCCCGGGTTCAAGGACATCTCGGCCACGTTCAACTCCATGCTTGGCACCACCGGCTGCCTGGAAAATTCGGCCTGGTACGACTGCTTTGACGACAGCGAACCGTCGGGTGAGATCAACCTGGTCATCGTCCTGCTGCACGAATTTGGCCATGGCCTGGGCTTCCTGAGCCTGGTGGACGAAAGCACT
>DAOVTU010000352.1 GCA_030632925.1 Candidatus Krumholzibacteriia bacterium
ACGCGCCCAGGTATCCACGACACCGACGGGGCGTAGCCGAACCGGCAACCGACACTCTGGGCCTGGAACTCCACAGACCAGTCGTTCATTTCGTTGTTCACGAACGGCATCATGTGCTGGCCATACGCCGAGGTGATCATGCCGGCCCAGCCCGCAGTCACGCCCGTGGCCAGCCAGGCGTTGAAGTCCACCGGGTCGCCGTTGCGGGCCGCCCACTCGGCCGAGGTCATCAACGTGCCGCTCATGTGGAAGTTGCCCGGGATGTTGTTAAACTCGTGGGCTTCCATGGCTTCGTCGAAACCGGAGCCGGCCAGATCATCACTGCGGCCGTGCAAAACGTCGGTGTAGCCGATGCCCTGATTGCCGTGCAGCACGAAGGCGCAGTTGGCCTCAAAAATCTTGGTGGCCGGATAGCCGGCGGTGACAAACTCGCCCACCCCATTGGGCTGGGTGGTGGTCACGGTCACGTTCCAAGGGGTGTCGGCGGTGGTCGGGTCTTCGGGCAGGTCGAGGTAGATGGCATCGGGGTCGGCGGGGTCGGTCCACATCCGGGCCGCGGTTTTTGTGGCGGCCAGCGCCGTATACCGGTTGGCCTCAGATGCCATCGTGAAATCGGCCAATGTGCGGGGATTCTGTTTGCCGGCCTGCCAACTGTCCTGCACCAGCACCCCGATGGAGCGCGGGCGGTCAGCGGCGACGAAAGCACGGGCCAACTCGCCGGGCACATTTTCAGAGAGGGACAGAAAACTGAACCGAAGCACGGCCTGTCCAGTGTCGCGGTGATGGCCCAACTCAACGGCCAGCAGGTCAGCGGCCGGGCTCAGGGCCTCGGTTTGGCCAACATTGTCTACTGCGAGCACGGAATGCCATTCAATATCACCGGTGGGGCCTGCTATTGCTGAACTAGTCAGAGATCCAGCCATGACCAGCACCAGAACAGCCAAAAAACGGACAAATATGGGCGAGAAGTCCTTCATGAAGCTCAATCCCCTGCATCAGTTGATTTTGGACACAAAACAGCAATTCCCGCCTCTCTCACAGCGGAAACCGCGTGCAGGGCAAACCTCGCCACCCTGACAAATCATTACCAAATGAAATCATACCACAAATGGAGTTGTCTAATCAAGAGTATTCTTGGCCAGATCACCGGATTCGCGCCCGATATTGACGATTGCGCTATTTCACGAAACGGAGTCCGGAAAGCTGCACATGCACCTCATTTGGGGCGCCCGGCGCGTCATTTTCGTACCAAATTCTGAGATGGGTGATTCTTTGGGCATTTGGCTCAACTTCGGCGGCTATGGGCATGCTGTGGCCAAGCAGCAGACTGTATTTGCGCCAGGCGATGTCCTCGGCAATGAGATCCCCCACATCGGCGTAGTCCCGAACCACATCGACATCGGGTTCCGTCTCCTTCAAATCAATCGCATTGGTGAAATATCCATTTTCGGTGTCCATACGGGTATTGCCGTTCAGGTCTTCATCATCCTCCCGGGCGTTCCGGGCCGTACCATTGATTTGAGGGTAAGGCTGATCGCCGTTGATCTCGTAGCTCGGATCAAACCTATCTGGGCCGAATTCGTCCAGGCCATCGAGTCCAATGTCTTCCTCAAAAACCCAAACGCCATCACCATTGGCGTCTTCATACTGATAGGTCCCGTACTGCAGTCCGTCTGCAGTTTGCGGCCAGAACCCGTCTTCGTTGATAAAACCAAAATCGACATGCAACCGTCCTGACCGCAGCGAAGGATCAGGCTGGTGGTCATTGACCCAAAGTTCGATCTTTTGGAGCCCGTTGGCGTCAAGGCCGATGCGGTCCAGACCGATGGTGATCCCGCCCCAGTTTTCACTGTGCCACGGGTCTTCTTCAGTGCGCAAATACAAGTCCAGCGTGGGTTGGGTTTCATCGGCCGCAGATCCGGTCAGCGAAGGGTTCAGGTAACGCCGCAGCGTCCTTTCGCGCGGGGCGAACCAGCGCAGCACCGGCACCCGGTCCTCAGGGCCGAAGGTTCGGTTGTCATAGGTGGCAACTAGGTAGTCGGCATCCAGATGAGGCACCGGTGCGCTGGCCCAGAACCAGTCCTGTCGGTTCAACGACACCGCGCCCAGAGGCTCGCTGATATAGCGGAACGCCTTATAGGTGCTGACGATCTGGAATTTTCGGTATCGGATCAAGTTCTCTGGCGGCGTATCGAATTGGTAGATTTCCGGGACCAGATTCTGCTCCAAATAGGACCCGTCCCACGGGTACTCATCCGGCGAAACATCCTGCAGATAATGGTACTCTGCGGCGGCAAAAGGGTGAGGGTTGTCGAGTGGGAACCGAAGCAGGCCAAGCCTCAAATCAAAGATCAGGGGATTGTGGAAATCGATGATTCCGTCGTGTCCCGGGTTGCCTTGCTGGTCCTCAATATCCAGACCAAAAAGGCGCACCCAGGGCACGCCTTCAGCGGCCAGGTCCAGGTCAGGAAATTGGTTCAACGCTTCGATGCGCAACTCAAAATTGGACTGGTCGATGTAGGATCCGCCCAGTGAATAGATATTGCGCATCACCAGGGAGGACGTGTATTCATCCAACCCGCTGTCCGGGGCTTTGAGCAACTTCATGCGATAATAGAGATCCTGGCCACTTTCCCAAACATCCGGTTGGGTAGCCGGCACCAGGGAAGGATCATCACCTACCGTACTCAAAACATTTCCGCTGGGATCAATGATATTGTAGGTGACCGCCAGCACATCATCAGGTCCCAACGACTCCCGCAAGTCTATGTATTCAAAGCCACCTTCAGCATTCAAGCCAGGCTCAAAACTTGCTATTCGGCGCCAACGGGTGCCGTAAATTCGGGGTTGGGAAAAATCGATCCCAGTCCAGCCCAGAGAACCGTTGTCAGCGATATAGGCGGCAACATTCATGATGTCGTCGGGACCAAATTGCCCGGGAGCCATGAGTTGGAAAACTTTGATCGAAGACAGCTCAACCCTGTTTCCCGGTGGCAGTTTATCATTGCCGTGGGATTTGAATCCTGGGACTTCCAGTCTGAAAAACCGGTGATTGATATACTCGTCGGCGCCCACGACCGTCACGACTTCCACCTCAACGCGCTCAACCACCCCATCCGAATTATCCGGTGAGACAGAATCGTCGGAACTGCAGCCAGCGAGCAGTACAAACAGAAGAATTGTCCAACAGTTGGCGCGGATACTCACATCATCTCCATTCAAATATGCTTTACTGAATCTACGTTCCCGGGATCAAAATACCAACTGACAAGCCCACCGATTTCTCGCCGCCCAAATTCAGGTAAGAAGGCGTGACAAACACGTTGTTGCTGAACAGAAAAGTCACATCCAGCCCGTAAGCCATTTCACTGTCGTCTTCCGCCACGGACCTGCCGCCATCGAGATCAAATTTCACATAGTCCACGCTGCAACCGGGATAGATGATCAGGGTGGGCGAACTGCGCAGCCGGAAATAGAAGTTGGCGCCGACATTCAACGCGTCGCGCCCCTGCAGCCAGCCGTCGTTGATGAAACCGTCACTGTTGTAGACGCCTTTGGCGTAACCGGCCGTCAACTCCACACCCAGATCCATGGCATTGGCGGGCCGCACCACCGTGTAGCTCGCAAAGGGCCTGATCTCCACGCCGGCCCCATCTTCACTGGAAACATCACTGTCGAATGTGAGACGGGAAACGGACACGCCCAGGTCAAATCGGGCCTTGGCGGTCATGGCTATGGAGGCACCCATGCTGCTGACGTCATCGGCTGAACCGAAGCCGGCCGCCACACTGAAGCCACTCTGGTTGGTTGGGAATAAACGGCTTTGAGCCATGGCAGGATGGGTCCAAGCTGCACTGAAAAAAACAGTCAGAAGCCCCCACACGATATAATTCTTCATCAATCAGGTCCCCCTTGAATTTGCTTGGTTGTGCCTCTGAAATTGTGTTTTTCGATTTGGCAGCTCAATTCAAGGTATGTACACCTCAACGTTTTGATCTAAAGTCAGGTAATCCCGCACGTGTGCGGGATTACCGGTCAATGTATCAATCAAGAGCGGCCCAAATTGGACAAACACAATTTCAGAGGCACAACCAATCTGCTCAGCCTTTCACGCTCCCGAGGGTCAAGCCCGACACCAGGAACCTGTTCAATACCAGGAACAAGACCACCACCGGCAAACACACCAGCAACGATCCTGCGGCATAGTTGGCCCACTCGGTCTGATAGGTCGTAAACAACGACTCCAAACCCAGCGGCAAAGTCATCAGTTCCTTGCTCGCGAGCATCACCCGCGCCACCATGAATTCGCTCCAGCCGGTCATGAAACTGAACAGCGCCGTGATCACCAATGCCGGCGTGCTCAACGGTAAAGTCACGCGCAGAAAAGCCTGCAAAGGCGAGCAGCCATCGATCAACGCCGCTTCATTCAACGCCACCGGGATG
>DAOVTU010000017.1 GCA_030632925.1 Candidatus Krumholzibacteriia bacterium
AACGACCAGCAGGGTCAGCAGACCGTAGACCAAACTGATGCGCACCACAAAGCCTGTGTCCAGGGCGCCGTAGCGCAGGATGGCCAAGCCAAAACTGACGGGCACCAGGAGCAGGAACATGGCGAGGTATTGCCAGTGGGGCAGTGGCGTGCCCGGCAGAAAATTGCCGACGATCATGGCTGTCAGGAACGGAGCGAGGCCACCGACCAGGCCGACGAGCACCACCTTGAGTTTGGTTTGCTGGATGGGACGGTCCCGGCGCAGTACCCGACGGCCGAAGATGATCAGGCCGGCCAGAAAATAGCCGAGCGAATAAAAGGCGGAGACGATTTCGAGAACCTGTTCCGGAGTGCTGCCAGGGGCGGTCAGGTGGGTGGCTTCGAGCCCGGCGATCAGCAAAAAGAGGATCCAGCCGGGCAGCAACAGCAGGCGGTACTTGAGGGGGTCACCACTGTCTTTGCGTTTGGGATTGGGGAACTGCAGGAAGAACCGCAAAAAGAAGGCGGGCAACAACAGTTGTAGCAGGTTGCGCAGCAGTTCCTTGCCATACATGTAGGCCTGATTGCCGTGGTCGGGAATATCCAGCAGGAAGAAGGCGAATATCAGACACAGGGAAAAGAAATTGCGCGCCACGGGGTTGGGTTGGCGCCAAAGCACCCACCAGCCGATAAGGAGAAAACTGAGCCCCGCCACACCCGTGCTGTAGCCGCGGATCATGTCGCTTTGGGAGGCTGCCGCCGGCCGAATCTCCAGCTGTCTCAGGGTGTTGTCGACACCCATGACCCTGACGGCCACCGGATGGCCAACGGGGTGGCCCGTCTTGGCCGCATAGTAGGCACTCATGCGGGTAGTGGGGATGCCGTTTACGGCTACGATGCGGTCGTCGACGAGCAAGCCGGCCAAGTCGGCCGGTCCCTCAGGTGTCACCGAGACAACCACGAGGCGGTGGGCCCTGAATCCGAAATCCGGTTTTTGGAAGATGTTGACGGCGACGGGCAGGGCGAGGGCGAGCAGGACGGGAGCCAGCAGGAACAAGCTTATCAGCCGGGATGTTTTTTCAAAGGCGGTTTCCTGGTAGGCCAATTGTTGTCGCATACCGTCCCCGTGGTTGCCTGATCAGGCACCCCTGTGGGGAAGGACCCCTTGGGGTGTCTCCGATTGCCGGATATTTCCGGATGTTTCCGGATTCCAGCGGATGTCCTTTTGCGGAGGCTGGCTCAGTCTACCACATCGGCGGGGAATTGCGCACCGCATCCTTGACCCAGAGCTCCGATGTGGCCGGACCCCTCCAAAGCCAGGCAGGGGCTGTCGTTCTGCAGGTGGAAGTCGCCGGCTTCGGGGGCGCAATATCGAGGATCGACGGCCAGATTGCCGGCTGATTCCTGTTGTTGGGCCAGGATTCCCGGCCATTGTGGCGGCACCGTGGCACCGGGAGCACCCGTGGGCATAACATTGCTTCCAGTCAGGGTCGGGCGGCTGTCGGTTGCTTCGACCAGCAAACTGCCGCTGCCGGTGATGACGCAGGATTCGAAGGACGGATTGGCCCGGTCCAGACTCAGCACAGTGCCTGCACCATCGGCATCATTGCCGTGGAAAGTGCAGTGGCGGAAGGTGGGGGAAGCATCCTGGCAAGAGAGCGCACCGCCGGCCAAACCACCCAGGTTCTCGGCCAGCACGGAGCGCAGGACTACGGCGTCGGTGCGGTGAAAGCTGAAACCGCCACCGGTATTGCCGGCGCTGTTGAGCCGGATGAGGCAGTCGCTGAGGCGGATCCGGCCATCCTGGGCTGCTAGTGCTCCACCATTGAACAGGGCATGGTTTTGAACCAAAGTGCAACCCTGTAGGGACCCACCGGCACTGGTCCAATGAATGGCACCGCCCATCTTTGAAGCTTCGTTGCGCTCAAATCGGCATTGTTTGAGTAAGGGCCCCCGCTGACCGCTGGTTGCCAGGGCGCCGCCTTTTTCAGCGGTATTATCCACGAAATTGCAGCGGGTGAGGGTCGGGGCCGAATTGTCGCAGAATACGGCACCGCCGCGCCCCTGGTCATCATTGCCAGAGGCCTTGCCACCGCGCAAAGTGAATCCGACCACGTTGGTGGTGGAATCGGCATTGCTGAAGATCAGGCAACGGCCCTGCCCGCCGGCGTCGATGGTGACGCAATCGGGTTGCAGAGTGCCGGACCAAAGGGAAACGCCGGGCTTGACCCGGATGTCTGCTTCACGGTAGGTGCCACAGGAGACAAGGATAATGTCGCCGGCCCGGGCCTGGATCATGGCGCCCTTGATGGAAGGGGCGTTGCCCGGTACCGAAATGGTGCGGGCCGCAGCGGGCGCAGTGGTCATCAGCACGAGGGCTGCCATTGCAAAAATCGAAACAGAGGTAAAACGGATCTGCCGTCCCTCAACGACGTGTCGGTCAATCATATGCCATCCTTGGAATAGGGCCGGATTATCCCCACAATCCTACCCTGATCGTAAACCCCATAGGTTATTTTCAAGGGCTATCATTCACTGCAATATAACTCACGTCAATAAAAACAGCCGCTTCCTATGGCGAGGAAGCGGCTATTTTTTTCTGATCTATTTCCGAAGGCCGAGAAGTCAAACTCCGTCAGATTCTAACGGAACAGGGCTTTGACTCCACCCCAGGACTCGGTCTCAATCGCTACGGCGCAGTCACCGTTCACCGTGGCCACGGGGAAATCCCGGCCGCCGGTGGACTGGCGCAGTTCCTTGATAATTTCGATGTCCGAGCCATCGAGATAGGCAGGAACCTTTTCGTCCAGCGAATGGAAACGGATACCATCAATCCACCAGGTGATGGGAGCGTTGGTGTCCAGGATGTAGAAATCGATGACGGCCACGACGATCGCCGGGTAGGTGTAGGGATTGACCTGAGGGTCAACCGTTCCCACGACATACTCGGGAGACGTACCGATGTTGATTTCCTGGCCTTGCAGGTCGACGCCAGTGATGGCGACAGGACCTTCAGCCCACATCTTGCATTCCCAGCCGGCCACGCCCATAGGGCTGGTCGGGTGAGTGATAACGAGGAATCCCTTTTGTACGCCAACGTCCATTGTGATGCAGTTAACACATGCACAGGGGTCGAAATACACGCCGATGCCATCATCGTCGGGATCAAGTTGAGCGAAGCCATTGGTTGCCATAAGGACCAAGGCGATCATCACGAGAGCTGTCTTTTTCATAGTATCCCCCATCAGAATCATTTCACCAATTACGGGCGAGAGCTGACGTCTCCAAACGAACTTACAGCAAAGGAAACTAAATGTGAAGCGTTATTTTTGTGCAATACCGGAATAAATCGACCAATCTGGTTCATTTCTCGCTGATTTATGAATGAATTTGATCTAATGTGCATATATGCGACTTATTGACTTGCAGGTTGGAATGCTCGACTGCGGGGGAGTGAAGGCCAGCACCTGCGCCATTGCTCACTGGCGGGTAAGGTGTTAGATTTCTCCGTTCCATGAACTTGCACCCGCAAACGCCCACGAACCCCGGTCCATCCGGGCACTGAGGCAGGAGAAAACCTTGGCTGACATCCGGCAAATGGCGCAATACAGCCCCGAGGGCATCGAAGAGAAGTGGTACGCTGCCTGGGACAAGGCCGGGCTCTTTGCCCCGGACGAAACTCTGACCGCAGAACCTTTCGTCATCACGTTGCCTCCGCCCAATGTGACGGGCATCCTGCATATGGGGCATTGCCTGGGCGGATCGGTCCAGGACACCCTGGTGCGCTGGGCCCGGATGCGCGGCCAGCCGACGTTGTGGGTCCCTGGCACTGATCATGCGAGCATTGCCACCGAACAGGTGGTCACCAAGCAGATGGCGGAAAAGGGTCTCAATAAGCGCGAAGTCGGCCGGGACGTTTTTCTGGAGCATGCCTGGCAGTGGAAAGAAAAGTCCCAGAACCGGATCACCGAGCAGATCAAACGCCTTGGCTGCTCGCTGGACTGGAGCCGGGAAGCCTTCACCATGGATGAGGACCGCAACCGGGCGGTGAAGGCGGCTTTTGTCGCCCTGAAAAACAAGGGCCTTATATACCGTGATGTTTATCTGGTGAACTGGTGCCCTCATGATCTGACGGCCATCAGTGACGACGAAGTGGAGTATAAAGAGGTCGAAGGCAACATGTGGCACCTGCGTTATCCCTTTGCCGATGGCGAAGGGCACGTGACGGTGGCCACGACCCGGCCCGAGACCATGTTCGGCGACGCGGCGGTGGCGGTGCATCCGCAGGATCCGGAGCGCAAGCACTTGATTGGCCGAATGGTGAAGCTGCCCCTGACCGATCGGGTGATTCCCATTATTGGCGATCACCATGCCGATCCCGAAAAGGGCACCGGTTTCGTGAAGATCACGCCGGCCCATGACCCCAACGATTTTCAGGTGGGTCGTCGCAACGACCTGCCCCAGATCATTTGCATGACACCTTCGGCGGTGATGAACGAGCAGGCCGGTCCCTACGAGGGCCTGGATCGTTTTGCCTGTCGTAAAGCTGTGGTCAAGGCCCTGGAAGAAGAAGGCCTGCTGGACAAGGTCGAGAAGAATGTGCACCAGGTGGGGCATCATGACCGCTGCGGCACCGTGATCGAGCCTTACCTGAGCAAACAGTGGTTCCTGAAAATGGACAGCTTGGCCGAACCTGCGGTCAAAGCCGTGGCCGATGGTGACATTCGGCTTTTCCCGGACCGTTGGGTGGGCGTGTACAACAACTGGATGAACAACATCCGGGACTGGTGCATCAGCCGGCAATTGTGGTGGGGGCACCGTATCCCGGTGTGGTACTGCGATGATTGCGGCACCGAAATCTGCGCCCTCGACACCCCCGAGGCTTGTACCAACTGCAGCAGTACCGCGCTGACCCAGGACAGCGATGTGCTCGACACCTGGTTCTCCAGTTGGTTGTGGACATTTTCGCCGCTGGGTTGGCCCGACGAGACCGAAGACCTGAAGAAGTACCATCCGACCAGCGTGCTGGTGACGGCGGCGGACATCATCTTTTTCTGGGTGGCCCGCATGGTCATGGCGAGCTACGAATTCCTGGACGAGAAGCCCTTTGGCGAGGTGCTGTTCACGGGCATCGTGCGGGACGAAAAAGGCCGCAAGATGAGCAAGTCGCTGGGCAACAGTCCGGACCCCATCGACCTGATGGACAAGTACGGGGCTGACGCATTGCGCTGCAGCCTGGTGATGCTCACGCCCACGGGGCAGGACATCTTCTTCGACGAGACGACCCTCGAGGTGGGGCGCAATTTCTGCAACAAGGTGTTCCAGGCCTCGAAGCTGGTGCTTGGTTCGTGGGACGAGGCGGGCTTGCCTCAGGACATTGCCGGTGGTGAAGCGCCGCGCACCCTTGATATTGCCGAAGTGGTTGCCGACGGCGACTGGGAAAAAGATCCGGCCGCCAGTTTTGCTGCTCTTTGGCGCGGTGTCTACGGCGGCGAACCGCCGGTGGCGCTGAACAATGAAGACCTGCAGACGGAAGACAAATGGATCCTGAACCGCTTGCACACCATGATCGCCGGTTGCGATACCAACATGGAAAAGCGGCGCCTGAACGATGCGGCATACGATGTGTTCAACTTCTTCCGGCACGAATTCTGCGACTGGTATCTGGAGGCCATCAAGCCGCGCATGCGCGACGAGAACCGGCGCGAACCCGTGTTGTCGGTGGCCATGCTGATTCTGGGCACAAACTACAAACTGCTGCATCCGGTGATGCCTTTTATCACCGAAGAGTTGTGGTCCTGGTTGCCGCCGAGCAATGGTTTCCTGATGACTTCGTCTTATCCCTGTTTCACGGGCGAGGCTCCGTTCGCGACCGAGCTGAGCAACTTCGAGCAGGTTCAGGAAATCGTGGGCGTGATTCGCAACCTGCGCAACGAACTGGGCGTACAGCCGGGCAAACGTGGACTGGCCCTGTTGCGGGTGCCCAATGCCGCAGACCAGGCTGCGTTGGCCGCCGGTGGCGACTTGATCGCCCTGCTGGCCAAGATGGAAGAGGTCCAGGTGGTCTGTGGTGGCGAAGATCCGGCTCCGGCCGGGGTCGGCGTGGCCGGCACCGTGGAGATTTTCCTGCCCATGAAGGGGTTGGTGGATCTGGAGAAGGAAAAAGCTCGTCTGGAAAAAGACGTGGCCAAGATTGAAGGCTGGATGAAGGGCTGCCGGGCCAAGCTGGCCAATGAAAAATTCACCGCCAAGGCACCGGAGCACGTGATCCAGCAACAGCGGGACCTGCTGGCCGAGAACGAAGCGAAGGCGGCCATGATCCGGGAGCGGATTGAGGCGCTGGACTAGGCCGTTTGTTTGAGTGTTGTCGATGAGCCTACAGGGGCAGGGAGAAAGCGCATGACGGAACATCCCAGTATGGTAACACCGGGCAGTTTGATCCGCGCAGCCAGGGAAGCGCGGCAGATGACCCTGGCTGAATTGTCGGAGCGGACCAAGATTCCACCGCCGGTGATTGATGCCATCGAACGGGACGAGTACCACAAGGTTTCGGGGGCTTTGTATATCAAGAGCTTCCTGCGCACCTGTTCCGTCGAGCTGGGCCTGGAAACTGAAGAGGTCCTGGAACTGTACGGCAGTTTCTCGGGCGAGAGGCGGAGCACTCCGGGCAGTCCCGATACGGTCTGGGAAGAAAACAAGGTCGAGATCAGTCACATCGGCCTGCCTTGGCGCAATATCGGTTTGGCCGGCGTGGGGTTGGTGGTCATCGGTCTGGCCGTCTTGCTGGTAACACGCGGATGCGATGGCGATTCGGGGGTCGAAGAGGAACCCGGAGGCTCGCTGCCCACCGCTGCGGTCGAATCGGTCAGTGATCCGGCTGACAGTTCAGAGACTCCGGCCCATGAAACTCTGCTGAGCAAACCCGCCGTGAAGCGGGACGCCGATGCCGATTCACTGGCCAGTGCCTGGACCAATAGTGCCGCGCCCAACACTGCCGTCGTGGAAACGCCGGATGTTGGATCCCGGACTGAAGCTGTGGCTGCGCGCGAAGAGCTGGATGATGATCAAGAGGTTGCCGAAGAGAAGCCGGTTGCCGTCAAACCGGCACCGACACCAGTTGTTGCAAACCGTTCGGCTTTGCCCTTGCCCTTGGTGGGCGGACCACGTCTGGTTTTTGCCGGGGGCGAACGCATGGAATTGGTCTTGCGCATAATTGCTGATCGTCCGGTGGGGATTCAAGTCAAGCAGGATGCGCTACAGGCTTTTCAGACTGCGAAATGGCCGGCTGAGGGAACTTCAGCGCCGCCACTGCCGCCCACTGGCATCGAAGCGGGCCGGGTATATGGCGTGCGCCGCGGTCTGGTGGTTTATTGGGGCGCGGACGACCACTTCAGTTTGCGTCTGGACCGAACTGATGGTGTCGAGGCTTCGCTCAACGGGAAACTGCTGGATGTGCGCAACCTGCGCCCCGGTGGAGAAATGCTGCTGGATAATCACGGGGACTGATCCCCTCGCCAAGACCGGAATACACCATGGGTTTGTTTGAACTTGTTGCGCCCTTTTCTCCGACCGGTGACCAGCCGGCCGCCATTGCCGAGTTGGTTGCCGAGGCCAAAAAAGGCTCCCGGTTCCAGACCCTGCTGGGTGTGACCGGTTCGGGCAAAACATTCACCATGGCCAATGTCATTGCCCAGCTGGACCGTCCGGCCCTGGTCTTCAGCCATAACAAGACCCTCGCCGCCCAATTGTATGGTGAACTGAAGGGCTTTTTCCCGAACAATGCCGTCGAGTTTTTCATTTCATACTACGACTATTACCAGCCCGAAGCATTTATTCCGGCGACCAATACCTATATCGAAAAAGACACCAGCATCAACGATGAGATCGAGCGCCTGCGATTGCGTGCCACTTGCAGCCTGCTGACCCGGCCGGATGTGATTGTGGTGTGCAGCGTTTCGGCGATCTACGGCGTGGGCAACCCCAAGACTTTCAAGGAGAGCCGGATACCCTTGCGGGTCGGGTTGGAGATCGAGCGGGACGATCTGCTGGCGCAGTTGGTGCAGATCCGCTACGCGCGCAATGATGTGGAGCCGACCTTTGGCACCTTCCGCGCCCGTGGCGATACGGTCGAAGTCCGTTTAGCCTTCGAAGAACGGGTGTTGCGGGTGGAGTTTTTCGGGGATGAAATCGAATCCCTGGTCTGGATCGAGCCCTTGACTGGGCGCACCCTCGGGCCGGCTGACGATACGGTGATTTATCCGGCGACCCAGTTTGTGACCGGCAAGGATGGGGTGGGCCCGGTGGTGGATGAAATCGGGAAAGACCTCGAAAGAAGGTTGGGTGAGTTGGACGAGGCGGGCAAGCCTTTGGAGGCTCACCGTCTGGCCTCGCGTACGCGGTATGATATGGAGATGATCCAGCAGGTGGGGCACTGTGCCGGAGTCGAGAATTATTCGCGCTATTTTGACAAACGAAAACTGGGGCAGAGGCCTGCCTGTCTGCTGGATTATTTTCCCGAAGACTACCTGATGTTCATCGACGAATCCCATGCCACGGTGCCCCAGATCGGGGCCATGTATTATGGTGATCGTTCGCGCAAAATGAACCTCGTGGAGCATGGATTTCGGTTGCCGAGCGCTTTGGACAATCGGCCGTTGTTGTTTGATGAATTCGAAAACATGATTCCACGCACGTTTTTTATCTCGGCGACACCGGCGGATTACGAACTGGAGAAGTGCAACGGCGTAGTCGTGGAGCAGGTGATCCGGCCGACCGGCTTGGTGGATCCGCCCATTGAAGTCTTGCCGGTGCATAACCAGGTGGACGACCTGCTGGAAAAAATCCGGGTTGTTACGGCGCGCGGCGAGCGCACCCTGGTGACAACCCTGACCAAAAAGATGTCCGAAGATCTGACAGACTACTTGGCCCAGGCCGGGATCAAGCTGACCTACTTGCATTCGGACATCACGGCCCTGGACCGCATCGAGATTTTGCGCCGGCTGCGCTTGGGGGACATCGATGTGCTGGTGGGCGTGAACCTGTTGCGTGAGGGGCTGGATTTGCCCGAAGTGTCGCTGGTGGCCATTTTGGATGCGGACCGGGAAGGATTTCTGCGCTCGGCGCGCAGCCTGATCCAGACCTCCGGTCGTGCGGCCCGCAACATCAACGGCAAGGTCGTGATGTACGCTGACCGGATCACGAAATCCATGGAAAAGGCCATCTCGGAAACGAATCGCCGGCGGAAACGGCAACTGGCCTGGAACAAGGAGCACGGCCTGGTGCCGCGCTCGGTGATCAAGAGTCGGGCCGAAATCCTGGAGCAGACCCAGGCGGCAGGCGAGCGTGGCAAGGAAAGTCCGGTGGTCGACGACCGTCCCTGGGAATCGATTGTCGATCACGACATGTCACCGAGGGAAATGGTGACCATGTTGCAGCGGGAAATGCAGGTGGCCGCCAAGGCCCTGGATTTTGAAAAAGCGGCGGCGTTGCGCGACCGCATCGAAGACCTGAAAGCCCAGTGGGGCATCGGCACCGAGAGCAAGGAGTGAACATGATGTCCGAGGTGGAAAACACTTTCCCGGCCGGTCCCTGGTTGCAGGAACTGGTGCGCCAGAGTCTGGCCGAGGACATCGGAAAGGGCGACGCCACGACGGCCGTGACTGTCGATACGGCGGCCGTCGGCCACGGCGTGCTGGCTGCCCGGGACGAAGGTCATGTGGCGGGCCTGCCTTTGCTGGATCTTCTTTTTGCTGAACTGGACCCGGCCGTGAAGGTCGAACGACTGGTGGCCGACGGAACCCGCGTCGCGGCGGGACAGGCCGTGGCGCAGTTGAGCGGTCCCATGGCTTCGGTGCTTACGGGTGAACGCACGGCTTTGAATTTTCTGCAGCATCTGGGCGGCATCGCGACCTTGACGGCGCGGTATGTGGCGGCCGTCGCTGGGACCAAATGCCGCGTATTGGACACCCGCAAGACGTTGCCTGGTTACAGGGCGCTGGCGAAGTACGCCGTGCGCTGTGGAGGAGGGCACAACCACCGCATGGGCCTGTACGACCGAGTCATGCTGAAGGACAACCATTGGGCGGCGGCCGGCGGCGCCATCAGTGCACTGGTGGGCCGTTCGAGGACCAGGTTCCCGGAGTTGGACATAGAGGTGGAAGTGGACTCCCTGGCCCAGTTGGCCGTCGTGCTGCCCTTGAAAGTCGAATGGGTGCTGTTGGACAATTTTGATTTTGATGATACAGCCGAGGCGGTCCGGATGCGCGAGGAGGCCTCCGTGCCGACCCTGCTGGAGTCTTCGGGCAACGTGAATCTGGAGACCATCGGCGGCTATGCCCGGGCTGGTGTGGACGCGGCTTCTGTTGGTAGGTTGACCCATTCTGCACCGGCACTGGACCTGGGTCTGGACATGGAACAATCGTGAAGAATTTGCCGGGCAGATCCAAGATTCGTCGGGACTGGTTTGGCTTGGCAGACTTTCAGCCAGGACCAAAATTCCTGCGCGACGGGGCGGCGGTCTATCTGCTCGATTCGGTCGGCAGCACCAATGATTTTCTGATGGGACGCGGAGGGTCAGCCGAAGGTCGCCTCTGCACCTGGGACGGCTGGGGTTGGAGCGGCAAGGCGCCAGGTGAACTGGCTCCCATTGCGGATCCCCGACCGGGCACGGTAGTTGTGGCCCACCACCAGACGGCGGGCCATGGACGGCAAGGGCGGCACTGGCAGGATTGCGGAGGCCTGCATCTGTCAGTGGTTGTGCCTTCCCATCGGGCCGAACTGAACAAGGGGCTGTCGGTGTGGTTGGGCCTGATCACGGTCCTGGTCCTGCGGGAAGATTTCCAATTGGACGCCCGGCTGAAGTGGCCCAATGACTTGATGGTAGGTGACCGAAAAATCGGCGGCATTCTCCTGCAACGGAGCGGGCCGGCGGACAAGAGGTTGGTCGTGGCCGGGCTGGGCTTGAATCTGGCTACGGAGGCGGAAGACTTTCCGGCCGAACTGCAGGGCACGGCCACCAGTTGCGTTATCGAATCCGGCCGGGAAATACGGCCCGGTGAAATTGGTGGCCGCGTGATTTCACGGGTCGAAGCCGAACTGGACCGATTCCAAAATGGAGGCTGGGCCGCGTACCAGTCGGCTCTCGAGTTGCTGGACTGCCTGTTGGGCAACGAAGTCCGGTTGTCTGTCGGTGGCCGGGTTCATGTGGGGCGCGCAGTCGGCATCGGTGAACGAGGTGGTTTGCTCATTGAGGACCAGGAGAGCGGCCGGCAAAAAACTTTTTACGCTGGCGACGTTCATTTGCTATCGGATGCGGCTGAACCGGATGGGGAGTGAGTCATGAGCAACCAGGCGCCAATCACCGCCTTGATCATCGATGCGGGCAATACCAAGGTCCGTCTTGCCGGTTGGCAGGGTGCCGACCAGGACCCCCGACTTGTCGGTTGTGGGGATGGCAACCTGCTGCCAGCTGCAGCACCGTTGCTGGAGCTGGGCTCGGTGCCGACATCTGGACCTGAAGACCGGCAATCGCTCCTCAAGGTACTGGCGGGTATTGGCGTACCCTTTGGTGACATCCCGGTGGTTTTGACCTCCGTAGTGCCGCATATTGTCGATACTGTGAAGTCGCTCTGGCCGGAAGCGACCGTCATTGACCACCACTGCGAGATGCCTTTCCGGATCCTTTCGCCTGAACCCCAGAACATTGGCCCGGATCGGCTGTGCAACGTGGCCGCAGCAGCGGCCAGCGGGTGCCAACGGGCCCTGATCGTCGATGCCGGCACCGCCACGACCTTTGACCTGTTGCTTGACGGCGAGTTTGCCGGTGGCCTGATCGCACCGGGCATGGCATTTGCCGCCCAGTGCCTGGGCGTGGTGGCGGCCCGCCTGGACCCGGTTCCCTTTGCGGATTGTCCGCTGGAGCCGGGACTGGATACGGCCAGTGCCATGCAGGCGGGAGCCTTTCACACGGGATTGGGTGGTGTCGAGGCTGTTTTGACCAGTTTGCGGGCCAAATATGGGCCTCTGCCGGTGGTGGCCACCGGCGGATTGGGCCAGTTGCTGGCGAGGCCCGATGTGCTCTGGGATCCCCACTGGACCTTGCGCGGCGCTGCTGTGCTGGCCGGCAGTGTTCCTGCCGCGTAATCCATGGGTTGTGCATGGTGCGCCCGACTTCTTCTACTCCGGGTTCTGTCTCGAGAGGCACCAATGACTGCCGAGCCTGCGGAAAAGTCCTACCACGACCTGACAGATATCATGCATCGCCGCAAAGAAATGATCGTGAAGCGCCGCAGTCGCATTTGGCGCAAAATTCCGGTCGAATCGCTGCCTGACGGTCCGCGTTGCGGAGTCCTGTCATTTTGGCAGATATGCCTGGGCTAACTCATTTTCCCTTAAAAATCCCTGAAAATCACTTGCGACCCCCCAAGGGGTTGTTAGATTGCGTTGCAGTTAGCAATCTGAGGCTGAGACTGCCAAAATGGTCTTGGCCGGTTATGGAACAAGGCTCAAACGAGCCGAACTGGAGGAAAGCAATGGCCCTGAGCATCAAGCCCCTGGCTGATCGTGTCATCGTCGCTCCCATGGAGAAAGAAACCATGAAGGGCGGGATCATCATTCCCGACACCGCCAAGGAAAAGCCCCAGCAGGGCAAAATCGTCGCCGTTGGTCCCGGTACCGTCAGCGACAACGGCGAGCGCGTGGCTCCCGAAGTGAAAAAAGGCGATATCGTTTTGTACGGCAAGTATGCCGGCACCGAAGTGAATGTCGACGACAACGACTACCTGATCCTGCGTGAGAGCGACGTGCTGGCCATCCTGGGCTAATTGCACCGCTACTTTTCGCAACCGAATAACGCTCCGGCCAGGACGGCCGGCAGCCGAGCAAGGAGACAAGAACAATGGCAAAGATGATTCACTTCAGCGAGGACGCCCGCGACCAGCTCAAGCGTGGTGTGGACGCCCTGGCTAACGCCGTGAAAATCACTCTCGGGCCCCGTGGCCGGAACGTGATCCTGGACAAGAAATTTGGTGCGCCGTTGGTCACCAATGATGGTGTCACCATCGCCCGCGAGATCGAACTGAGCGATCCGTTCGAGAACATGGGTGCCCAGATGATCAAGGAAGTCGCCAGCAAGACCAATGACGTGGCCGGCGACGGCACCACGACGGCGACCATCCTGGCCCAGAGCATGATCCACGAAGGTCTGCGCAACCTGGCGGCCGGAGCCAACCCGATGTTCGTCAAGAAGGGCATCGAGAAAGCCACTGCCGTTGCCGTGAAGCAGATCGAGAAGCAGGCCAAGCAGGTCAAGGACAGTGCAACGATCTCCAACGTGGCGGCCATCTCGGCCAACAATGACATGGAAATCGGTGGCCTGATCGCCGAGGCCATGGACAAGGTCGGCAAGGATGGCGTCATCACCGTCGAGGAAGCCAAAGGCACCGAGATGGAGCTGGACGTGGTCGAAGGCATGCAGTTCGACCGTGGCTACCTGAGCCCGTACTTCGTGACCAACGCCGAGCAGATGCGCGTTGAGATGGACAGCCCCCTGATCCTGATCTACGACAAGAAGATCGCCAACATGAAGGATCTGCTGCCCATTCTGGAGAAGGTTGCGCAAATGGGCCGCCCTCTGCTGATCATCGCCGAGGACATCGAGGGTGAAGCATTGGCGACCCTGGTGGTCAACAAGCTGCGTGGCACGCTGAACATCTCCGCCGTCAAGGCGCCCGGTTTCGGCGACCGCCGCAAACAGATGCTCGACGACATCGCCATCCTGACCGGTGGCCGCGTCATGGCTGAGGATGCGGGCCTGAAGCTGGAGAATACCACGACAGCTGACCTGGGTACCTGCACCAACATCACCATCGACAAGGACAATACCACCATCGTTGGTGGCAAGGGCAAGGCCGGCGACGTCAAGGGACGCATCGGTCAGATCCGCGCCCAGATCGAGGACACCTCCAGTGACTACGATCGCGAGAAGCTGCAGGAACGTCTGGCCAAGTTGGCCGGCGGTGTGGCTGTCATCCGTGTTGGTGCCACGACCGAGGTCGAGATGAAAGAGAAGAAGCACCGCGTGGAGGACGCCCTGAGCGCCACCCGTGCGGCGGTTGAAGAAGGCATCGTCGTCGGTGGCGGTGTGGCCCTGCTGAAGACGGTCAAGGCCATCAAGGCCCTGGACCTGACGGGTGAAGAAGCGGTTGGTCGCGACATCGTGGCCCGTGCCGTGGAAGAGCCCCTGCGCATGATCGCCCGCAACGCCGGTGTCGAGGGCAGCCTCGTTGTCGCCCGCGTCCGCGGCGAGAAGAAAGCCACCGTTGGCTTCAACGCAGCGACCATGGAGTACGAAGACCTGATGGCTGCCGGTATCATCGATCCGGCCAAG
>DAOVTU010000532.1 GCA_030632925.1 Candidatus Krumholzibacteriia bacterium
CACAAACCGCAGGCGCCCATCCCGGGATTCATGGGGCAGGCGACGGTGACGATGACGCGTGATCGTTCCTGGTTGGACACGACTTTTGGTGGCGCTCGGTGATTCGGGAGCCTGCGGCATCCGGTGGTGAGCGGGTTTTCCTGGGGCTGGGGACGAACATGGGGGACCGGCTGCGGTATTTGCGGCGAGCCTTGTATGCCCTGGCCATGCAGCCGGATATTCGGGTGCGCTCGGTGAGCAAAATTTACGAGACGGAGTTTGTGGGCGAGGGGCAGCAGGCTCCCTACTACAACGCCTGCGTGGAGATCGAGACCGGCCTGGCGCCGGACCGCTTGCTGACGGTGCTGAAGGAATTCGAAGAGAGTGAAGGCCGGGACGCCGACGGACACATGTTGCCGCGCCCCATCGACCTTGACATTCTGCTGATTGGTGACAGAATTCTGTCTGGGGATCGGCTTTTGGTGCCTCATAAAGGCATGCGGGACAGGGCTTTTGTTCTGGAGCCCCTGTGCGAGATTGCACCGGCGGAAAAATTCCCCGATTCGGGGGAGACAATCGCCGAAGCCTGTGCGAAAATAAGGCGTAAGTCGGGGCCGTGGATCGTGCCCCTGACTGACGTGGGACTGCTGCCAAATGTGGCGGGAGAACCCGTGAATTGGGATCTGAACAAGGAGGAATGGCGTGCTGCCCTGGCGGTACATTGTCGTTGAAGGGGTCATCGGGGTTGGTAAGACCAGCCTGACCAAACTTCTGTCGACGCGCATGAATGGTCGGTTGAATCTGGAAGTGGTGGAGGAAAACCCCTTTCTGACCAGTTTCTACACCGACCGGGCGGCGTATGCTTTCCAGACCCAGATTTTCTTCCTGCTGAGCCGTTTCCGGCAGCAGCAGAACCTGTTCCAGCATGATCTGTTCAGTTCGACGATGATCTCGGACTATCTCTTTGCCAAAGACCGCATTTTTGCCAACCTGAACCTCAGCGATGACGAATTGGCGCTGTACAACCAGTTGGCGAATATCCTGGAACAACGGGTGCTCAAACCGGACCTGGTGATCTACCTGCAGGCCCGGACCGAGATCCTGCAACAACGCATCCAGTGGCGCGGCCGCAAGTTCGAACAGGACATGGACGATGGCTATCTCAATGCGCTCAACGGCGCTTATAGTTATTTTTTCCATCACTACAAGGATGCGCCGCTGCTGGTGGTCAATACCGACAACCTGGACTTCGTGAACGTGCCGGCCGATTTCGATCTGCTGTATGAGCACATTCAGGAATCTTTCACCGGGACCCGGTATTTCGCTCCCAATACGGCGCCGTAGATATTAGGCGAGATTTTAGGCGACAGTTTAGCCGATCGGTCTCTGATCCCACGCGGAGGAAGCCATGGAACGGAAGGGCAAGGCCCTGACCCTGAGTGTTTTTGGACGTCGCAAACGCGATGGCTGCAAGCTTGTCGTGCTCACTGCCTACGATTTGACCAGCGCCCTGATTGCGGCTGCTGGTGGAGTGGACGCCATCCTGGTGGGCGATTCGGTGGGCATGGTGGTGCTGGGACACGAAAATACGCTGCCGGTGACCATGGACGACATGGTGCACCACTGCAAAGCGGTGGCTCGGGCCAAGCCACGGGTTCCGATCATTGCTGACATGCCATACGGCAGCTTCCATGTTTCGACCGAGAAGACGGTGGCCAATGCCCTGCGCCTGATCAAGGACGGTGGGGCCCAGGCGGTGAAGGTCGAAGGCGGCCGTCAACGTGAGGATGTCATCCGGGCCTTGATTGCGGCGGAAATTCCGGTCATGGGTCATCTGGGTTTGACGCCACAATCGGTCAATCGATTGGGCGGTTACAAGGTTCAGGGCCGTGGTGCGGCGGAGGCCGCGCTGCTGCGTGAAGATGCGGCATTGTTGGCCGAGTGGGGGTGCTTCTCCCTGGTGCTCGAGTGTGTGCCTTCGGCCCTGGCTGAAACTGTCAGCGGCGAGATTGGCATCCCGACGGTGGGCATCGGCGCGGGTGCGGGATGTGACGGTCAGGTCCTTGTTTTCCACGACATGCTGGGCTTGTTCACCGGCTTGAAACCAAAATTCGTCAAGCGCTACGCCGACCTGGGCGAAGCGGCCTGCAAAGCAGTCGCGCAGTATGCCGAAGAGGTGCGCGATGGAGTATTTCCTGGACCCGAGCACCAGTACGATGATCAACCCGCGAGCGGCAAAGACGGCAGTGGGAGCAATGTGAGTGGGCAGTCCGGCTACCTCGGCGATATGGAAAAGGAATAGGCGTGGAGATTCTGCGCACAGCGACCGACTTGCGCCAACTGGATAAGTGGCGCTCAGAAGATAATTGGCGCTCAGAACAACCGCTGGTACTGGTGCCCACCATGGGCGCCTTGCATCCAGGCCACCTGAGCCTGGTGGAAGCCGGCGCGGCGCTGGGGCCGGTGGTGGTGAGCATTTTTGTGAACCCTACGCAGTTTGGTCCCGGCGAAGATCTGGATGCTTATCCGCGTGATCTTGAGTCGGACCTGGCGATGCTTGAACCACTGGGCGTAAAGGCCGTGTTTGCGCCCTCGGTGACGGAAATGTATGGGCAACCGGGCGAAGTGACTGTGCAGCCTGGCAACCGCGGGCAAGGCCTTTGCGGAGGTGATCGGCCGGGGCATTTCAGTGGCGTACTCACTGTGGTGGCCAAGCTTTTGGGCCTGGTGCGGCCGGATGTCGCCATCTTCGGCCGCAAGGATGCCCAGCAGTGCCTGGTGATCCGGCAAATGGTTGAAGACCTGAAAATCCCGGTTTGGCTGGCTGATGGGCCGACCGTGCGCGAAGCCGATGGGCTGGCCATGTCGTCGCGCAACCGGTACCTGAGTGAAGAACAACGACTGCAGGCGCTGTGCCTGTCGCGGGCGCTCCATTCAGCCAGGGAAATGCTGGTTGCCGGTGAGCGAAATCGCGAAAAACTGCAGGCGGCGCTATTGGCTGAGCTGAGTGACGCAGACAAGATGGAATATGCCGAGGTCCGGCTGGTGCCCGATCTCGAAGAACCCGTGGCGGTGTCCGGTACGGTGCTGCTGGCTGTGGCGGCTCGGGTGGGCCCGGCCCGCCTCATAGATAATCTGGTATTGGACCTCAGCTCCGGCGGCGTCAAAGATGGTTTTCTGCTGGGGGACCCACAACGATGGAGTGGCAAATGAGCGCAACGAAAGCAAC
>DAOVTU010000584.1 GCA_030632925.1 Candidatus Krumholzibacteriia bacterium
ACTCCCTCGGAACTGGAGCCGGACCAGATGACCCGGTTGCTGGACGGTGTCCTGAGCGGCCTGACCCTGGCCGACGATTTTGAACTGACCGCCGAGGCGAATCCCGAATCGCTGACCACAGAAGTTGCGGCGGCCTGGCGCGGCGCGGGTATCGAGCGCATCAGCCTGGGCGTGCAGAGCCTGGATGCGGATGTGTTGAAACTGTTGGGTCGCCAGTGCGATCCGGCCACGGCGCGACAGGGGTTGGAACTGGCCTGCCGCAATTTCGAGCGGGTTTCGGCGGACTGGATCATCGGGCCCGGTTTGGACAAGGCGCTTTTGCTGGCGGAACTGAGCGAGGCTGCCGACCGGGGCGTGGAGCACTTTTCGGTGTACATCCTGGAGGTGCATCCGGGCACGCAATTGGAGCGGCGCGTGCAGCGGGGGCAGGTCCGTTTGTTGCCGGATCGGCAGACCGAAGAATTGTACATGGCGGTGGTGGAGCATCTGGCCGGGCTGGGCATTTCCCAGTACGAAGTGGCCAACTTTGCCCGCCCGGGGGCCGAATCGCGGCACAACCGAAATTATTGGCGCCACCGTCCCTGGCTTGGGCTTGGGCCCGGTGCCCATGGTTATTGGGGACGGCGGCGCTACGGGAACCACGACGATTTGCACCAGTGGCTGGGCGCGGTGGAAGCTGGACAACTGCCAGAGGGGACCGTTGATCATCTGGATCGGGCCGCAATCCGGCTGGAACGGCTGATTCTGGCCCTGCGCACCAAAGTGGGGGTGCCGCTGGAACGCTTGCCGGACGGCGCCCTGGACCTGGCGCGGGGGCAGTCCGAGGGGCTGTGGACCGTTGAAGAAGGTCATCTGGTACTGACCAGCCGGGGCTTTCTGCGCATCGACAGCATCGAGGAACGATTGGCGGGGTTGACACTCTGAGCGGCTATTGACTAATTTGGGGCCCGAACCCGTCACAAACCGACCCAAAACAGGATTTGTACGCCAACATGAACCGCCGTCATCCGCGGGCCGCGCTGAGCCAGCGCCACCGTGACATTCTTGAGGCCATCGTGCGCCTGAACATCGAAACCGGCCGGGCCATCAGCTCCGGCCTGGTCGAGCGTTATATGCAGCGGTCGGTGTCTTCGGCGACGATCCGCACGGTCATGAAGAATCTGGAGAACGACGGGTATCTGGAGCAGCCGCACACTTCGGCGGGGCGCCTACCGACTGACCGGGGCTTTCGGGTCTTTGTCGACGGCTTGCGCGCGGGGTGGGCCCTGTGCCGCCACGAGGCGCCGGCGGAAATGCGCGACCTGGTGGGCGACAACCTGCAGGGCAGCCTGGGGGCCCAGGATCGCCTGAAAATGCTGGCGGGTTTGTTGAGCCGCCTGACGGACAACATCAGCATCATCGTGGGGCCTTCCAGCACCGCGATCCGTGTCGAACGGGTCGAGTTCTATCCCAAGTCGGGTTCCCGTGGCCTGATGGTCGTGATTCTCGACACTACCCAGGTGCGGACCGGCCTGGTGGACCTGCCCGAAGGCACGCCCGACCACGTGGCGACCGAAGCGGCGCGCCTGTTGAACGAACGAGTGGCGGGACGCACCCTGGCCGAAATCAACGCCGGTGTGTTGGACGCCATCGATCTGGTGCAATCGCCGGTGACAGAATGCGCAGGACACATGGCCCAGCAGGGCCGTGACCTGCTCGGTGGACCGGCCGAAAACGTCATCGAAATCGAGGGTGTATCCAACGTGCTTGAGACGCCGGAGTTGCACGAGCCGCAACCCTTGCGGGCGTTGTTGCGGTTCATGGAATCGCCGCGGGCGATCCGCGAGTCGCTGCAACATCTGAACGGCGACCCGAAGGACCGCTTCGGTGTGTGGATAGGGCGCGAAAATCCGGTGGGTGAGTTGCGGGCCTTTTCCATTCTGACGGGCACTTTTGCCCTCGAAGGCCGCACCGGCACCCTGGCTGTGCTCGGACCGCGACGGATGTCGTACCAGCGGGCCTTTCACGGCATAGATATCCTGCGCGAAGCCTTGGGCGAGGCCCCGGACGTTTTCGTCAGCTGAAGTTTTAAAAGCGGTCACACCCCGGTGATGGGGTTGGGCCAGAGTATGCATGTTCCAGGAGGAAACGCTGAAGATGAGCAAGTCAGGTAAGAATGAAGATCAGCCGGTCAATGGGGCTTCTGAAGAGGTAGCCGAAGATGTGACCGAAGAAGCGCAGGCCGACGCCGCCGAAGAAGTGGAAGCGGTGGAAGTGGAGGAGTTGGTGGAGCCGGAAGCGGAGCCCGATCCTTTGGCCGACATGACCGCCGAGCGCGACGAGTTCAAGGGGAAATGGCTGCGGGTCGTGGCCGAGATGGACAACCTGCGCAAGCGCACCAGCCGTGAGCTGGTCCAGTCGCGCAAGTTCGCCCAGGCCGACGTGCTGCGCAGCATCCTCGAGGTGCAGGACAATTTTGAAAGGGCCTTGCAATCGGCCCCCAGCGAGTCCGATACTGACGCGCCGGACAGCTTCCGCGAAGGAGTGGAGATGATCCACCAGAAGCTCAGTGGTGTGTTGAAGGAAAAAGGCGTCACGCCGCTGATGGCCCTCGAAGCCACTTTCGATCCCAATTTTCACGACGCCGTGGGCCAGTTGCCCCGCGAAGGCGTGGAAGCGGGCATCGTGATCGAGGTCGTGCAGCAGGGCTACAACTTTGGCGACATGGTGTTGCGCCCGGCGCGCGTCATCATCTCGGCCTAGACAGAATTCGGAATCCGGAAATCAGGGAAGGTCTATGAGCAACCAGCGGGACTATTACGAAGTGCTTGGCATCGACAAGAGTGCGTCCAAGCCCGAGATCAAAAAGGCCTATCGCCAGAAGGCCATCAAGTTTCATCCGGACAAAAATCCGGATGATTCCACTTCGGCCGAAAAATTCCG
>DAOVTU010000322.1 GCA_030632925.1 Candidatus Krumholzibacteriia bacterium
GCGCCACCCACGGTATCAAAGAGCTCGTCGTCAAGGAACAGTCTGCGATCGTTCTCGCCCGAGCATTCGTACTCGGTGTTGAGCAGGAATTTGTAGGCCACATCTTTCCGCGCACCAGCCGGAAAGGTGACTAAGGTTGAGAAAATCAGGTCACCGGCAACCGCATCGTTACCCGTGCCGTCATCAACCAGAGTCACATCCGAGGGCTGGTTAATGGCCAGCGGCGGTACGTAGCCGTTCAGCCCCACCGTATCACCTGGTGCATAGGCCGACAGCGACATGTCCACGAAGTATTCCACGTCGATGGCGTGGTTCGTGAACATGGTCGGATCTTCGTCGCTCCACCAGAACTCCAGGGTATCGGTCGCGCCATTGGCCAGATCCAAGGTGTGAACCCGGTTGACCGGCAGGGACTCCCAGATGCTGCACTGGAAGTTGAACTGCCACTCGAAGTCTTCGCTGGCCGTGCCCACCCAACAGTCACCGGGATAGGCCATGGTCGTGGTCCATTCCCAGATATCATCGGTCAAGGTATCGACCATAAGACCTGTGTCGCACCGGGTAAAAGTCAGCGGCTCCTTGTTACCCTCGACCGAAAAGCTGTAGGGCGGTACTTCAGCGGTATTGGCCAACAGTCGGCTCATATTGCCGCGGAAAACCAGGTCCTTCAGGCCGAAGCAATAAGCATTCGCCTCAAAGTCAGGCAGGATTGTATTGCCGGCCCAGTCCTTCACATTTTCAATGACGGCGACGTACGGTGTGGCAGCGGCCACCGGGGCCGTTGTCCACTGCACGTGTACGACACTAAAATCAACGGAATCTCTCTGCGCGGCATGCGCCGGCTCGCCGTTCAGGGCGTAATTGGGCGCGAAGTTGGCCGAAGAGAGTTCGACTGGTTCATTGAAGAACACGGTATAGTTGGCACCCACCGGATAATCTGACGGGGCCACCTGCAACAGCTGCAGCGGGACCGGATCGATCGGGCCCAACTCAATGGCCACCCCAATCTGGGTGTCGGCGGTGTCCACTTCGGCTATGTTGACCGACAAAAAGTCGTTCACACTGTCGATGACAGTCGTCTGGGGCGCCTGGGCCAGGGCCGTTGTGGCGACCAGGACCAAGACCAGAAGGGCCAAAGCCCCTCCCCATCCGTTGCGATTGCTGTTGCGCATCCGATTCCTCCTTCTACTGGAACGTCATGACGACGATATCAAATGTGATTTAGGGGTTGTGAGTTAGCCCCAGGATGTCATTTCAACACCTCCGAGCTACACTGAAATAGCCCTTTTGAGGTGTCGAAAAAAGGCAGGCAAGTACACACTCAATGAGTTTAATTAGCGCAATTGTATAGAAATTGGATAGGTTTTGTCAAGTTTCGTAAATCGTCACCTCTACTATCAGCCAATGGATATCGACGTTGGCTCCCCCACGTACGTCAGCACCCACTCAATCAACAAAAAACACCCCAGCCAAAGCCAGGGTGTTTCCCGCACCAAAAAGGCGCCTCATCCTCAGAACAGCCCTTCTCTAAGAAGTGCTCTCCTCCAACTTCAACAACTTCTCCCATTCCTTATCCACAAAGGCCTGTGTGGACTCCAGAACGTGCTCATTACCAGGCTTGAACAGATGCTTGAAGCGCCCTTGCTTCTTCATCCAGTCCGCCACCGGCATTTTTTCCTTGGGCTTCTTGTTAATATTATAAACGCCATTCTCCACTTCAAAGATCGGCCAGAAGTTGCACTCCACCGCTTCACGCGCCAGATCGATCCCAATAGCCGGATCAAAGTGCCAACCCGGCGTACAAGGCATCAGGATGTTCAGGAACGCCGGGCCAGGTGTGGCCAGCGCCTTCTCCACCTTCATCGCCAGGTCTTTCCAGTGATAGGGCGTGGTCTGGGCAATGTACGGGATGTTGTGCGCCACGAGGATCTTGGTCAGGTCCTTGCGGATCTCCTGCTTGCCCGTGCTCTGGCTGCCCGAAGGAGCGGTCGAAGTGTGGGCACCAACCGGCGTGGCGCTCGAGCGCTGGATGCCGGTGTTCATGTAGGCGTTGTTGTCATAACACACGTACAGCATGTTGTGACCGCGCTCCATGGCGCCGGACAGCGACTGCAGGCCGATGTCGTAGGTGCCGCCATCGCCACCGAAGGCGATGAAGTTGATGTTGTCGCGCTCCACGGGAAGATCGCCACGTTTTTTCAGGGCCCGGAAAGCTGTTTCGACACCACTGATGGTGGCGGCGCAGTTTTCGAAGGCACTGTGGATGAACGAGGTTTTCCAGGCGGTGTACGGGAAGATGGTCGTGACCACTTCCATGCAACCGGTGGCTCCGCCGACGACCGTATCCTTGCCCGCCGTCAGCATGATCTGACGCAGGATGTTCGAACCGGTGCAGCCGGCACAGGCCCGGTGTCCTCCGCAAAGGAGTTCTTCGTTTTTTGTCAACTGTTTGAGATTCGTTGCCATTGTTCGCGCTCCTTTCCTAGGACCTGATGCCCAAGAGGTTGACGTTGTTCATTTCGCCGCCGGCGGCGACCTTCTGGAGATCCTTGATCACGGTCTCGACCTGGTGCAGGTCAAAATCGCGTCCGCCCAAGCCGTAGATGTAGCTGTAGATGGGCACCTGCTGGCCATACATGGCGTGGCGCAGTTCCATGAACACCGGACCACCCTGGCCGCCGTAGCTGGCCGAGCGATCCAACACCGCCACAGCCTTGCGACCGGCGAGCACCTTGGACAGGTAATCGAAGGGGAAGGGACGGAAGGTGCGGATCTTCAGCAGACCAACCTTGACGCCCTTCTCGCGGTACTCGTCGATGACGTCTTTAGCCGTACCGGCGCTGCTGCCGAGCATGACCATGACCATGTCGGCGTCATCCATCATGTACTCTTCGCAGTGGTCGTAGTAGCGGCCGGTCAGCTCACCAAATTCGTCACTGACCTTCTTGATGACTTCCAACGCCCTCGGGTAGGCTGCCAACTGGCTGGCCTTGTGCTCGAAGTAGTAGTCCGTCAGATCCAGCGGGCCAACCGTGATCGGGTTCTCGACATCCAGCAAGGCGTAGTCGGCCTTGTATTTGCCGATGAACTTGTAGGCCACGTCATCAGGCAGCATGTGCAGAGCATCTGCGGTATGGCTGATGATGAAGCCGTCGTAGTTCACCATCACCGGCAGGCGAACATCCATGTGCTCGGCGATGCGCCAGGACATGATGGCGTTGTCGTACGCCTCCTGGGCATTCTCGGCGAACAGATGAATCCAGCCCGCGTCGCGGCCACCCATGCTATCGGAGTGGTCGCAATGAATGTTGATGTTGCCGCTCAATGCGCGGTTGACCAACGCCATGCAGATGGGCAGACGCAGCGACGCCGCGATGTACACGACCTCCCACATCAAAGCAAAGCCCGCGCTGCTGGTGGCCGTAAACGTGCGCGCTCCAGCGGCCGAAGCGCCAACTGCTGCGCTCATGGCCGAGTGCTCGGACTCGACCAGAATCATTTCGGTATCCGACTCGCCGTTGGCGACGAACTCGGCGTATTTGTGCATCATCTCGGTCTGGGGCGTGATTGGAAAAACCGCCGCCACATGGGGTAGGGCCTGCTTGAATGCATAGGCCACAGCCTCATTACCGGACAGTGCCACGAGTTTCTGTTCCATGACTTTCGTTCCTTTCCGGCGGTTGCCTATTTTTCTTCCCGAACCATGACGAGGGCGGATTTGCCCTTCTTGGCGGGAGGACATTCGTGGGCGCAGATGCCGCAGCCCTTGCAGTGATCCAGGATGATGCCCTTCATGATGGGCTTGTCACCGCTGGTGTCGATTTCGATGGCCGAGTCGGGGCAGTAGATCCAGCAGAACATGCACTGGATGCAGTTGGCCTCGATGAACTCGGGCACAAAGTTGCGCCAGTCACCGGTTTTGTAGGTTTCGGCGTTGCCCGCATCTCGGATGATGCCGCCTTCGTGCAGGTCGTCGTTCTTGATGAAGCTCATGCGGACACCAACTCCTTGTTCGCGCGGTCGACCGCATTCAGGTTGCCATCGATGACGACCTGGGAGAACTTGCTACCCAGTTGTGTCACGAGGGCGCCTTTCAGCTCTTCGACGGTCATCATGTCATTCACGGCCAATAGGGCACCGATCATGGGCATGTTGGGAATGGGACGGCCGATGGTATCGAGAGCGATGCCGGTGGCGTCAACGGTGTGCACTTCGGCGCCTTTGATGCCCAGCTTGTCGCTGATGAAGGCCGGCGTCTCGGTGGTATTGACGATAAAGACGGTGCCTTCGCCGGTACCGGCGGTCACTGCAGCGGCCGGGCTATCCAACAGGGTGGGATCCAGGATGATCACAATACCCGGGTGCTCAATCATACAATGGCGACGAATCGGGGCGTCGGCGATGCGGGTGTAACCACGCATGGGCGCGCCACGGCGTTCGGGGCCATACTCAGGGAATCCCTGGCCATATTTTCCTTTTTCCAGGACAGCCTCGGCCAGGAACATGGCAGCCGTTTTGGCTCCCTGTCCGCCTCGGGCGTGCCAGCGGATTTCTGTCATCTGTACTGACATTCGCAACACTCCTTGTGGTGATGTTTCAAGCCGCTGGTGGAAATCCCCTGCCCGGGGATGTAGAATGTTTTGGCATCCACCGCCGACGTGAAACCGGCATCTAACAAAATCCAGA
>DAOVTU010000021.1 GCA_030632925.1 Candidatus Krumholzibacteriia bacterium
AAAGTACAGACGCTCGCCACTGTCCACGTTCTTCCGGTCGACATCCAGGGCCGCCAGAGTCGTGACCATGATGAATACCAGAGCCAGGGTGGCCAGGATCCGGGTCGTTGTGCCGCGCCAACCGGTCATCATCCGCGCAACTCCTTTTTGTTGAACACCGCGCCGGCCAAAAGCAGCAGCAAGGCTGTCCAGGCCACGGAGTACAGAGTGGCCATCAGGATGTGGTTCATGGTGACCGGATCGCCGTGTACAACGGCGGCCCTCACGTTGAAGACTTCCAGGTTGGGAATCAGGTAGTAGACGATCTCGGACATCTGTTGCTGGAAGGCCGTGCCTTGCATCTGGCCAAAATCCCGGATGCTTTCACTGAGGTGGCCGACGGCAAAGGCGCCAAGCGTAAAGACGGCTGCCAGGATCGGCGAGACACAGGTCGAGAAAAAGATGACGATGGCGTTGATGACCATCAGCTCCAGGAAGCTGAGGTAGAACGCACTCAGAAAGCGGAAACTGAAGGAGCCCGGGGCCATCAACAGCATCAGCAGAAAGAGCGCCGCCATGACCGTCAGCATCGAGACCAGGGTCAGGTTCAAGCCCAGGAATTTGCCGAAAATGTATTGGCGCCGGCCAACGGGCTTGGACAAAATGGTGACGATAGTGCCCTTGTCCATTTCCTTGCGCACCATGGCGCTGCCCACGAACACGGCCACCACCAGGCCAAATATGACCATGGCGGCCAGGCCGACATCGGCCATGATCTTGCCCTGCGCCCCCACGTTCAGGGGCGAAAGCACGGCCGTGCTGGCCAGCATTACAAAACCAAATACCGCCACGAGATAGAAGATGCGGTCGCGCACCGTTTCGCGGAATGTGCTCAGAGCGAGGGCTGAAATTTGTCCGTTCATGAGACCACTTTCGAATTGTTGTTGGCACCGTTATCCGAGTCCGCGTGTACGGCCATAAAAAAGTCCTCGAGGCCGGTGCGTCGGGTATCAACCGACTGCACCGGAATGTCTGCGGCATGGCAGGCCGCCAGCAGCTCGCGCAATTGATCAACGTTGTCCGTCTCGACACACTGTTGCTGCGCGCTGCCCGGTTGCATTTTCGCCTGGACCCACGGCGGCAAATGCAAGCCGTCCAGCTGTCCGCCACCGCAGGCCACCTGCACCAGATAGCTGCAGCTGTCATTGAATTCCCGCAGGTTGCGTGTTTCCACCAGATGCCCGTTGCACAGAATGCCAACACTGTCGGCCAGCAATTCGACATCGGGCACGATGTGGGACGACAGGATGATGGTCTTGCCCTGGTTCTTCAGTTCGAGCAGCAGTTCGCGTACTTCCCGGCGCCCCATGGGGTCCAGCCCGGACATGGGTTCATCCAGGATCAAAACATCCGGATCACCGAGCAGCGTCTGGGCCAGCCCGATGCGCTGCAGCATGCCTTTGGAAAATTTGGAGAGTCGGCGGCCGGCGTATTCGGTCATGCCGGTGCGCTGCAACACGTCGGTGATGCGCGCGACCCGGATGTCCTTCGGCAGACTCAAAAGAGCGGCGTAGAATTCCAGCAGTTCCTGTCCCGTCAGATGTTCAAAGAAGTAGGGACGTTCGGGCAGGTACCCCACACACGCCCGGGACTCGCAGCGCTTGTGCTCCTGCCCCATGATGCGGACTTCGCCGCGATCTGCGTGCACCAGGTCCAGAATACAGTTGATGGTGGTCGTTTTTCCGGCGCCGTTATGGCCCAGCAGGGCAAAAACAGAACCTCGCGGCACGGTGAACGACACGCCCTCGATGCCACGGATACGGCGTTTCAGGAAACCGGAGCGGAACGACTTGCAGAGATCGACCACGGTCAGGGCATCGCCTGTTACACCCTCGGGCAGGGCGGAAATCGACCCAGATGTGACAGTCGCCGACGCTGCAACGGCATTGCCAGTCGCTGGACTGGATTGGATTTCTGGCTTGTTTGTAGCCACCGTCTGGAAACTCAACATCCACCTCCAGGCGCAAATCACGGGGATTCCGCCTCTGTTAGCCTATTTGAAGTCTTTTTAAAGTCCAGAGGACCGTTCCACTGCTCAATATGCAACCACAGTGCCAGAAGCAAAAAAAAGCACCGGCCCTGAGGACCGGTGCTTCACTTGCGTCAGCGATCAGTTGTTACCGCTGGAAATCGTCAGAACGTTGTTGTTCTTGCCAAAGGCGGTGATGGTATAGCCGGTAACCACACCCGCGGCCGCCACCGACACAATCCCGATTTCCCCGGACACAGAAGCCGCCACTCCGTATTGGGGCTCGCTCTGGACTCCGGAAAAGACGTTGGCCATCAGACCCTGCCCCGGCAGCAGAGGAGTCAGGTCACCGGCCGCCACCGAATAGACACCTTCATTGCGCACCGAATAGTCCTCCACGACCAACTGAATAGTGTGGGCATTGGACTTGGTCGAAGCCTCTTTGGCGTGGTTCTGCATGTTCACGTAGTTGGGGATGGCCATGGCGGCCAGCAACCCGATCACTACCACAACAATCATCAATTCGATCAGTGTAAAGCCTTCGCGCTTTGTCATATCTACTCCCCGAGCCCCCGCCTCAATAGATTCAATTGCCACTCAAAGTCGTTATCAAACGGGGTGCCTGGCCAGGTCCCATGGCAAAAGCCTGGATGACATAATCGCCGCCTCTGGTCGGCGAACGATAGGTCAGGTCACCGGCACCACCCCGGAATACTATTACATCGTCAGTATAGGGATTGACTGGAGCAGAATCCGCAGGCAGGAAGGGTAAAAGATCCAAAGCATCTTCCGCATAACGCCCTTGGTTTGCTGCCGCATAGGATTCGGCGGCCAGTTGCAGGGTCGCCGCGTTGCCCACTACCGCTGAGGACTTGGCCCGCATCTTCAGGGTATGGTAGGCCGGTACGCCCAACAGTCCGAGACAGACAACAACCAATCCCACGGCACCTGCGGTCAGAACCACGTCGGGCATTTCCGGTTTCTTGAAAACCAGCAGAGCTTTTGCTCGCGCCAACAACCCGTGCCAATCCAGATTGATCTTCATCGCCATTGTCATCCACCCCTCCTGGTAACCGAAAGGGCGGGACCGTTTGCACGACCCCGCCCCTCCGAATCAATCCGACTGGATCCTACTGACCGCTCGAGAGGGTCAAGATGGTACCATTCGCGTCCGGACCGGCGGTGTTGTCTTTACCAAAGCCAGTGATGGTATAGCCAACATTCACACCAGCAACGATGATGGGAGCATAGCCGACCTGACCAGTGGTTGCCGCAGCACCAAGGATGGGCTCGGAAGGAAGGCCGGTGAATGCATTGTCAAGAAGCACGCCACCAGGCAGCAGGCCCTGGAATTCGGCCACGGTGGCACCATAGATACCATCGTTACGGACTGCGAGATCCTCGGCGGCCAGCTGCACGGTGTGAGCCCCACCCTTGACCTTGGCTTCTTTGGCCCGATCCTGCATGCTGATGAAGTTGGGAATGGCAATAGCAGCCAAAATACCAATAATAACGACCACGATCATCAGCTCAATCAGAGTAAATCCCTTACGATTCAACACATCTGTCTCCATTCGCTTCGGCCCGGTTAAGGGCCTCTGGTGCTGTGCGCCGAAGAATAATTCTCCGACATGATTCCTGCCAACGGCAGTTGACTTCAAGCAATGGCCGTGCCATTTGCTTCCTTTTGGACCCTTCATTCACAACTCCGTTTGTTTATGAGGGTTACAAAATTCCCTATTCTTTCCGCCCGGGGGTTTATCGGCCTTTGGGACTTGCAATTTGCCCAATCCGGCAGATTTTCCCGTGCGAATTCCGGCTCCCTGCAAGGATCAGCCCACAGGAACCGGCTCTTCATCCATATTCGGTGTGCTGGCCTCTTCGCTGTTCTCGCGAATGGCCGACTCGACCGCGTCCAGGAGCTCGGCTCCCGGCACTTCCGGATTCGCTATCCCGTCATCGTCACCTTCGCCTATTTCCTGAAGCCCATATTTCTTGAGCTTGCGATACAGGGTCGAAGCATTGATGCCGAGGATCTCGGACGTTTGCTTGCGCGCACCATTGGTGGTCTCGAGCACCGCCAGGATGTGCGCCTTTTCCAAATCGTCCAAAGTCACCAGGCCTCCCACGTTCAGACTGGAGGCCGAATATTCTCCACCGGATCCCGAGGCGATAAACGTTGGCAGGTCCCGAGTGGTGATGCGATCGGAATCGCGGATGATGCTCGCGCGTTCGATCACATTTTCCAATTCCCGCACGTTGCCCGGCCAGTCGTAGGCCTGCAGGGCACGCAAAGTGGCGTCATCCATCAGGGAACCCAGATTACCTTTGTATTCGTTGGGGCAGCAGCGCTTCAGGAAGTGGTCCACCAACAGGGGCACATCTTCGGCGCGCTCGCGCAACGCGGGCAGGTTCAGGGGAATGACGTTCAAGCGGTAATACAAATCAGTGCGAAAGTTGCCCTCGGCCACTTCATGTTCCAGATCACGGTTGGTTGCCGCCACTACGCGCACATTCACCTTCAACGGACTACTGCTGCCCACGGGATAAATTTCGCGCTCCTGCAGCATGCGCAGCAGCTTGACCTGGATGGCGTGCGGCGTCTCGCCGATTTCATCCAGAAAAATGGTGCCGCCTTCGGCCTGGCGGCAGAAACCGCCGTGGTCACGGTCCGCGCCCGTAAATGAGCCTTTCACGTGGCCAAAGAGTTGGCTTTCCAGCAGGGATTCGGGAATGGCGCCGCAGTTGATGGCCACAAAGGGCCCGCGGCTGCGATCGCTGCGCTCGTGGATCGACTGCGCGATCAGCTCCTTACCCGTGCCGCTTTCGCCATTGATGAGAATCGTGGCGGTGGTGGCCGCGATCTTGTCGACCATCTTGTAGACCGAGCGCATGCGCGCCGACTGGCCGATGATGTTCTTGCGGCTCTTGGTGCGGGTCAGCTCTTTCTTGAGCTGGATATTTTCGGACTTCGCTTTGCGCAGGGCCATGGCGTTGCGCACAATCATCTTGATCTCATCGTTTTTGCAGTGCTTCTGCATATATGAGAATGCGCCCAGGTTCACCGCATCGATGGCCGACTGCTCGCTGGCATAGGCCGTCATGATGATCACCGGCAGGGTCGGCTCGTGAGCCTTGATCCCCTTCAGGAGCTGGATGCCATCCATCTTGGGCATCTGGATATCCGTCATCACTACATCTACAGGGTCGGATTCGACAACCTTGAGGGCTGCGGCACCCGAATTCACGGTCTGCACTTCGTATCCTTCTTTTTGCAAGAGGATCGAAAGGTACTGACACATCGATTCTTCGTCGTCTACGACCAGGATCCTGCCGAGTGGCATGGAGGTCTCCTTAGATGTTGCGAGGCGAAGTTTGCGTTTTGCAGTCACAATAGAGATATCGACGTTTTTGCACGGTGCTTGATCCTTTTTTGGAAGAAAGCACGACGTTTTGAAAGTTTTTTTGATAAGGAAGGCTGTACGGCACGAATTTCCCGGGCAGGGCGCCCGGTGGCCCCGGCAGAATTTGCCGGGCCATTTCAGCCAATCAGTTGCGGTGTGCGTGTATCGGAAGCTTCGGTTTCGGCGGCGTCCAGATTCTCCACCCGTTCGCTGCATTTGCGGTCCAGAGGCCAGCGCACGCGGAATACCGCGCCACCACCGGGCCCGTCTTCAGCCCGCACCACTCCGCCATGACTGGCAGCAATGCGAGCCACGATGGACAGCCCCAGGCCAGTACCCTTTTCCTTGGTCGTTTTGAATGGGCTGAACAGCTCGGTCCGGATGTCCGGATCGATGCCCGGTCCGTTGTCCGTCACCACCAGTTCCAGGCTGCGCGCGCCGTCCACCAGGTTTAGCGCCAGCCGCAGATCACCCTTGTAGTTCATGGCCTGGCACGCATTGATGGCCAGATTGAGAGCCATCTGGGTCAATTGTCCGGGGTCGGCGGTGACCTCGAGGTCTTCGGGATAAATATCGCACATAACGCGCACCTTGCCCCGTGTGGCATTGACATGCTGGCGAATCTGCAGCGTGATCTGGTCGCGCCAGTCCATGCCGTCGAATCGCTTCACCGTCGGGGGCCGCATACGGGAGTAGCCCAGGAAGTCGTTGATGATGGTATTGACCCGGCCGCTTTCCTTGAGCACCAGGTCCAACAGTTGTTGCTGGTAGCCTTCGAGCTCCAGGTCGCCAGCAAGAATTTCCACGCTGCCGCGAATGCTCGCCAGGGGATTGCGGATTTCGTGGGCGATGCTGGCCGCCAGCTCGCCAATGGCCGCCAGACGGTCAGCCTCGCGGATGCGTGCGCTCATTTCCTTCTCACGCGTCAAGTCGGTGAAGATGGCTATCGCGCCAATGATGCGGTCGCGCGGTCCGGTCACATGATTCACGTTCAGCCCCAAAGGCATCTCCCGGCCGAAGCGACGCACCATGACTTCGCCACGGCTGACAGCTTCGCCGCCGGCGGCCACCGGCAGCATGATTTCGGCCAGTTCGTCCATGCCATCAGCCATCACCAGTTCAATATTGCGACCGATCAGTTCGGACTCGGGCATTTTCAGGATCTGGCAACACGACGGGTTCACGCGATTGATCACGCCGCGGGTATCGACGGTGATCAAACCGCTGCGGATGTTGTCCAGGATATTGCGCACCTCGCAGCGCGACTTCTGCACCTGAACATTGGCTCGCATCTGTTCGCGGCGACGGTGGTCCAGGCGGCGGGCCAGGTCACCACTGATCATGCCGGTGACAATGAAGATGCTCATGTGCACGGCCGTGACAAAGACCGGCCAGCCGGACAGGTATTCGTGGGATGTCGAAGCGCCCGTCAGCAACCACCCCAGGGCCAAGCCAAAATGGCCACCACCGGTGAGGATCGCTGCCAGGCCGGCCACAGCCACGGACCAGCGCGCATCCAGGTAGTTGGCGGCCAGCATGATCGGAACGCAGAAAACCAGCGGAAATACCGAGAACGGACCACCTGTGAAGTGGACGATCAGACCAATGGCCAGGGTATCGGCAATCAATTGGGCCGCCAACAACACCCGTTGTGGCGCACTTGCCTGGGCCGCAGCCCAGCTGACGGCCACCGTCGTGACCAACAATCCAAGGCTACCCACCAGGCCGGGCAAAACCACGGCCACCGGGTCCAAAAGCCAGGCAACAACGGAAAACAGGACAAGGGCGGCTGCAAACTGCAGCCGCCACTTGAGAAGAGTCAGGTTGGGATTGCGGCGGCCAGGCCGACTGTTTTCAGACGAGGCCTGGCTGCCGCGGTTGATTTCGGACAAGGTCTTAACCCACCACGCTGGACATTTTGAACATGGGCAGGTACATGGCCAAGAGCATCGAGCCCACCATGCCACCCATCAGCACAATCATGATCGGCTCAATGGCCGCCGTCAGCGAGTCGACCGCCGAGTCGACTTCATCATCGTAGAAGTCGGCGATCTTGGACAACATCTCATCCAAGGCACCGGTTTGCTCACCGATACCAATCATCTGCACCACCATGGCCGGGAAGACACCGCTTTCCTTCAAGGGAGCGGCGATGGTATCACCCTGGGCAATGGACTTGGCCGTTGCCTGGATAGCTTCCTGAATGACCTTGTTGCCAGCGGTACGGGAAGTGATTTCCAGCCCTTGCAAAATGGGAACACCGGAGCCAATGAGAGTACCAAGGGTCCGTGTAAAGCGGGCCACTGCCGACTTCAGGATCACGTCGCCCAAAATGGGAACCTTCATTGAAAGCTTATCCGTCACGCGGTGACCACTCTCCGTCGCGCGGTAGCGCTTGTACAGGAAGGTCGCGAGAGCCGAACCGCCACCAATGGCCCACCAATAGGCCCGGATGAAGTTCGACAGGCCCATGACGATACGCGTCGGAGCCGGCAGCACACCACCGAAGTCCGAGAACATCTTGGCAAAAACCGGGATCACGAACATCAGCATAAAAATGCAGGCGCCGCCAGCGACCGTCAGCACGATCACCGGATAGGTCATCGCACCCTTGACCTTGCGCTGCAGGGCGTCGGCCTTTTCCAGGAACACCGACAGGCGCCCCAGGATGACATCCAGGATACCACCGGCTTCACCGGCGGCGATCATGTTCACGTAGAGGTCCGAAAAGATCTTGGGATGCTTATCCAGGGCCTCGGCCAGGGTGGAACCACCCTCAACATCGGCGGTGACCTGCAGCACGACTTCCTTGAAGTAGGGCTTTTCGAGCTGGCGACCCAGCACGTCCAGGCACTGCACCAGAGGCAGACCGGCGTTGACCATGGTGGCGAACTGGCGGGTAAAGACCGCTAGGTCCTTGACGCCTACGCTCTTTTTGGTCAGGAAGCCAATGGTCAGGTCCTTGGGCTTCTTTTTGACAGACGTTATGGTGATCCGGCGTTTCCGCAGGTACGCGTTGACTTCCTGTTTTTCAGTCGCTTCGTATTCACCCGAAAGGGTTTCGCCCTTGGCGGTTTTCCCTTTCCAAAGAAACGTATTGGTGGCGCTCACGGGATTCCTCCAGTTTCAAACTATTCGATTCCGCCTAGGCACGAACGCCGGCGGGTTCTCCCAGCATTTGCAGCAACTCGGCGACATCGGACGAACGACCGATTGCTGCTTCCTTGGTGATCCAATTGTTGATCACGGCCTGGTGCAGCGACTGATTCATCGTCTGCATGCCGTGCTTCTGTCCGGCCTGCATCAGTCCGTAGATCTGATGCGTCTTGTCATCCCGAATCATGGCCTTGATGCCGGGGGTGCAGATCATGATCTCCATGGCCAGGCAACGTCCGCCGCCTCGCGCCCGGGGAATGAGCTGCTGGGTAAGCACGCCCGACAAGCTGAACGACAGCTGCGAACGCACCTGGTTCTGCTGCCCCGGAGGAAAAACGTCGACGATACGGTTGATGGTCTCAAAGGTGCTATTGGTATGCAGCGTCGCCATGGCCAGATGGCCCGTCTCGGCGATGGTCAGCGCAGCCTGAATCGTTTCGCGGTCACGCATCTCACCGATGAGAATCACGTCCGGATCCTGACGCAGTACGTACTTGAGCGCATCGGGGAAGCTGTGGGTATCGCTGTTGACCTCACGCTGGTTCACGATGCAGTTCTTGTGCTGGTGCACGAACTCGATGGGATCTTCGATGGTGATGATGTGGCCCTGGCGCTCGGTATTGATCGTATCGAGCATGGTCGCGAGAGTCGTGGACTTGCCACTCCCGGTTGGTCCCGTCACCAGGATCAGACCCTTCATCTTGCTGATCAGCTGGCGCGCCACCGGGGGCAGGCCCAGCTGTTCGAAAGTGTGGATCTCGTAGGGAATCTGGCGGATGGCCATGGCCGTCACGCCGCGCTGCTGGTAAACGTTGGCGCGGAAACGGCTGATGCCCTGCACACCGAAGCTGAAATCCAGCTCCTTCTCGTTTTCGAAGCGCTGCTTCTGCTCCTCATTGAGGATGCTGTAGGCCAAGCGCCGGGTCTCATCACCGTTCATGACCGGGAAGGTCGTAGACCCCACCAGGCCGTCGACCCGCAACTGGGGCGGCAATCCGGCGGTGATATGAAGATCACTGGCGCCCTTGCTCACCATGTCTTCCAGCAGTTCTCGCATTCCTACCACGTCTCATCTCCCTCGATTTATGTTCTGTCCGCGATGACGCCCACTGACGATCTAGTCGGCGACAGCAGTCTCGCGCAGCACTTCTTCTATGGTTGTGGCGCCCTTGGCAACCTTGATCAGACCGTCGTCCCGCAGGGTCAGCATGCCCTGCTTGATCGCCATGTGGCGAATTTCCGTGGTCGAGGCCCGGTCCAGAATCAATTCACGGATTTCCGGACTGATCGGCATCACTTCGTACAGTCCCTGCCGTCCCGAATAGCCCGAGCCATTGCATTTTTCACAGCCCTTGCCCTTGAAAACGGGCGTGCCGGGCTTCATGCCCAGGTCCTCCAAGGCCTCGGTCGACAACTCGATCTCTTCCTTGCAGTTCTTGCAGACTCGGCGCACCAGGCGCTGGGCCATGATCAGCACCGTACTGGAAGCCACCAGGAACGGTTCGATGCCCATGTCAATCATACGGTTGATCGTGCTGGGCGCGTCGTTGGTATGCAGCGTTGACAACACCAGATGGCCGGTGAGGGCCGCCTTGGTGGCGATACCACCGGTTTCCAGGTCGCGAATTTCACCCACCATGACAATGTTGGGATCCTGACGCAGAAAGGCCTTCAGGGCCGCTGCAAAAGTCAGGCCCACTGAATCGCGCACCTGCACCTGGTTGATGCCGTCGATGTTGTACTCGACGGGATCCTCGGCCGTCATGATGTTGCGGCCACTATCATTGAGAGCCGACAGACACGAGTACAACGTGGTGGTCTTACCGGAACCCGTGGGGCCGGTCACCAGCACCATGCCGAAGGGCGAGGCGATGGCAGAATTGATATCGTCGATGGCCTTCTGTTCCATGCCGAAGTCAGCCAGGTCCAGATTCAGGTTGCCCTTGTCGAGAATACGCATCACGACTTTTTCGCCGAAGATGCAGGGCAGAGTCGAGACACGAAGGTCAACTTTCTTGGCACCGATCTTCAACTTGATGCGACCATCCTGGGGAATGCGGCGCTCGGCGATGTCCAGCTCGGCCATGATCTTCATGCGACTGATGATGGCGTTCTTGAGCTTGATCGGCGGCTCCATCACTTCGCTGAGCACACCATCAATGCGGTAACGCACCCGCATGTTTCGTTCGTAGGGTTCAACGTGGATATCACTGGCACCCACCTTGACCGCTTCGGCCAAAAGCGTATTGACCAGTTTGACCACCGGTGCGTTCTGTCCGTCCTGACTCTGCAGATCATCGTCGTCATCGTCCTCGACCAACTCGATGTCGTCTTCAATGCCCTCCATGATCGCGGCCAGCGAATCGGTGGTGGCGTAATATTTGTCGATGGCCTTCTTGATGGACAGTTCGCCGGCGACGGCGGGTTGTACGTCCAGGCCGGTGATGAATTTGATATCGTCGATGGCGAAGATGTTGCTCGGGTTGGCCATTGCCACGGTGAGCACGCGTCCGGCGCGATTGATCGGCAGGACCTGGAATTTTGTGGCCACGTCGGCCGGAATCAGGTCGATACAGGCGATGTCGACCTCGGCCGTGGAAATATCTATAACCGGCAGGTTGTACACCTGACTCATAAACGCCACGTATTCGTTTTCGTCTATGGCGCCACTTTTGATAAGAGCCTGCCCGAGGCTGCCCCCATCGTTCTTCTGGATTTCCTTGGCTTTCGCCAGCGCAGCCTCATCAATGAGCTTCGCTTCCAAAAGTTTGGCTGCCACTTTGTCCTTGGCAGTTGCTGTCGTCCCAGTATTCATGTTGCGAATTCCCCGCTCAGTGTTCCCTCACCAAGGTTTGGCATCGGACCATGGGTTTGTTCCTCCTGAGGGCGACTCAAGAAGGATGCCCGTGTCAGGTCCGGTCCATCATTTCACCCCTTTAATCGGTCGCAAACCGCGAGACTTTACCGGGATTTAGCGCATTTGCAGGGAATCGGGTTTCACGACCTTGGGATTTGCATACAGAACGAGGGTATCGAGACGGGCGGAAAGCGCGGGACCAATGCCTTTTACCCGGCGCAAGTCCTCTGCCGTGCAAAAAACGAGGCCGGATTGACGGATTTCATCGATGCGACCGGCCAAAACAGGGCCCACACGAGGCAAAAGTGTCAGGCTGTCCACACTGCAGGTATTGATGGGCAAAGGGGTGGTGAGAACAATTTTAGGAGGTTTTTCAGCGGCATGGGCCGCAGCCGGACCTTCAACCAGGGCATCAAGCCACAAATGGTCGCGCCAGTTGCCGCCGGGATCGATGAGCATTTCTTGACGAATGAGGCGGCCACCGAAGATCATCAGCACCGCCAGCAGGATGCCCAGGGTCTGTGATCGGCCCGGCAACCTGCTTAATAGACCCAGCTCCAGTGCAGGCGCAGGTCCAGCTCCTGCCCCGTGCTCAGGGCGCCGCTGGTCAGGCGGGTCCGTTCGCCCGTCAAGTTGCGGAAGGCCAGGCTGAGGTTCGCGCCCACCAGACGGAAGCCCACCAGCAGGTCGTGCACCGTGCGGGACGGCAGCAGAGCCGTGCGCGTCACGTCCCAGGGGTCGGCCATCTCCCCCTGCAGGGTGCTGTACAGGGCCAGCTGCAGGATGCCGTCCTCTTTGAAGAAGTGGTTCTCCCACATCACGTGGCTGCGCAGGTACTGCTCCGGTGGCAGGAAGCTCGCCTGGCCCACTTTTTCGTCCATCTGTTGCCACGTGCCCTCCAGCATCAAGCGTCCCCAGCCCAGGAAGCGGCCTTCACGGCCGAGGGTTCCGGTCACGCGGCTGCTGTCCATTTCCAGATCATTGCGCCAGGAGCCCACATCGCTTTCGCCGGGCTGGGCCACCCAGGTGATCCCGTCGCGCAGTTGAGTCATGCTGCCATCCACGGCAAGATCGAAGCCAAGTAGTCTGGCCTGCAGGATCAGGCCCAGACGGGCGGTTTGCTCGCGATCCAGGTCTCCATTGGGCAGCAGCAACAGTTCCCGCTCGGCGACATCGCGCCGCAAAGGTGTCAACAGTTCGTCACTACGGGGCGCCCGCCCCCCGTAGTGGACCGAAGCCGTCCACCAGGGTTTCTCACCATTGGCCCCCAGCTTCACACTGGCCTCGGGCCCCACACCCGCCAGGCTGTGCCAATCGGCACCGACGGTGACGGCCGCTTGGGTCGCTCCTACGGCCACCCCCGTGCGCAGGGCAGCATTGGCAGTCTGGCCATCTCCTTCGCCGGTGCCGCCAAAGTCGTTCCGCCAGGCGGTTGTCAGGCTGTCGTCGATGTACCAACTGGTGGCCTGCAGTTTCAATCCGGTCACCGGCTTGTCTTCAGCCTGCGACCGGTACAGATCCAGGCTCACTCCTTCGCGGCCAGTTTCCAGCAAGCGCTTGTTTTCGCCCATGACCGCCAGGATGTCGCGCTCGCCCCACGCCACGTCACGATTGCGCCAGAAAACCTGTGCATCGTAGCGCCAGCTGTCACCGCCTGATTGCATGGTGACCGCCAGGGCGTCGTCCCAGATTTCCAGATGTTCGGCGCCATAGGCCGGCAGGCCGTCCTTGGTCAGGCGGGCATTGCTGTACTCGAAGATGAAACGCTTGTCGGTATCCAGTTCACGGAACAATCGCGTGCGGCTCTGGCGCACCCGACTGTGGCCGGGGAATTCGTTGGCGCTACTGTTCAGGAAAGTGGCATCGTCCTGAGTCGTATAATTGTAGCCTTCGATGTCGAGGCTTTCCTCGAATTCGAATCCGGCCCGCCAGGCGGCCTTGGGCGTCAGCAGGTGAATCGAACGGAAATAGGATTCATGGTTGCCCTTGGCCCCGCGATAAGCCGAGACGGCCTTGCCGGGATCCGGATCTTCGGTGCGCAGGGCCACCAGCCCGCCGGTGCCGCCATGGCCATCGTGGGCATCGGTCATGTGGTCGACCACCAGGCCTTCGGTGGGCACAACCCATGGATCATCGGCCATGATGTGTCCGGTGCCGACGGGGATGCCATCGCGCTCCACGACTGGATTCCAGGAGGTGCCCGCTTCACCCAT
>DAOVTU010000002.1 GCA_030632925.1 Candidatus Krumholzibacteriia bacterium
CGCACAAAAACAGACTGCTGGTGGAGTGGTCCTGCTGGGTCGCAGCGCCAGTCCAGGCCAGGGATTTGCTATCCGGGCTGATGGCGTAGCCACCCAGCTTGCCGGGTGTGTCGACGATCACGCTGTAGTTGCCCGTGCCCAGATCAAGACGGTACAGGTCCTGGAACACGTACTTCGAATCGATGAGATTGCGCTCGCTGGCACCAAAGACGATCCACTTGCCGTCCGGGCTCACTTTCAGGCTCCACGGCGCCATGTCCTTGACCAGCACGGTGTTCTCGCCGGGCTTGCTGCCCCAGGCAAAAGCAGTTTGCCGGATGGCGCGGTGCTTCAGGTTCTCTTCGAAGGGGCTCAGGTTGAAGCCCTTTTCCTTCAGCTGTTTTTCCTCATCGCTGGGCGCGTCGGTATCGATGTAATACAGCGTGGCGCCATCGGGGCTCCAGGCGTATCCGCCCACACCGGTAGGGCTGTTGGTGGCCACCTGGGCTTCGCCGCCATCAACGGGCAGCACCCAAACCTGGGTCTTGGCTTCGGTGCCACGAGCGGTGGTGAAGCTGAGGTATTTGCCATCAGGCGAAAATTTCACGCCGCCCACCGAGACCTTGCCAGTCACGAAGGGGCGGGTCGTGCCCGTGGCCAGATCCACCACGTAGAGTCGGGACCAGGCGCCACCGGCGGCTTCATCCAGCTCACGGTTCTGGCTGACGGTGTAAGCAGCCAGCTTGCCGTTGGGCGACAAGGCGGTGCTGCGCACTTGTTCGATGTCGAGCAATTGGGTGGCGGTCATGGGTGCGGCCAGAATCTGGCTTGCACCCATAAGCACAAGCAGAACGGCGGCCAAAGGCAGAAGACGGCGACGGGTTATCATGGAGCATCCTCGTTGGCAGGAGTAATGGGAGATTGTTTCGCAGACAGTAATATAGCACATCCGGGCGGTTCTGCAGGGTGACAATCGTCTTGACCTTAACTGAATGAGTATTCATTATTAAAACCACAATGACGAAGACGCACTCGGGGGCTGGACTGAACAGGAGCGCACATGACAACTGAACGGGAACAATGGCTCGAATCACCTGATGAAGGCTGCACCCCTGCCGACCTGCCCTTCCTCGCCCTGGCCGACACTTTCGTTTCCGGCGACCGCAGCGGCCACCGCTTCCGCGTGCACTACTACAGCACCCCACAGGAAAACCAGATGCACGGCAAAATCCTCTTCGGATCCGGCGCCCAGGGCCCACCCGACCACGTGCACGGCGGCGCCATGGCGGCCATCCTGGACGAAGCCATGGGCGGCGTGGCCTGGATGTGCGGCCACCCGGTGGTGGCGGCCAATCTGGACATCTCGTTTCGGAATATGCTGCCGCTCGATACGGCGTGTGTGGTTGAGGCGGAGATCGTTTCAGTAGATGGGCGCAAGGTCCGCACGCGTGGCGTATTGCGCAACCGTGAGGGCGACAAGGTGTTCAGCGAAGGCACGGCGCTGTTTATTGTATTGGATGAGAGTCACTTGCAGGGACTGTCGAGCAAGGCCGACGCCATTGTGGATCGGTTGCGGGAGCAGCGGCGGCAGAAAGACTAACCGCGTTTTTTGCGTTCCAGGAGTTCTTCAACCCGCGCCATCGTTTCAGCGGCCTGGTGAATTTCGTCGGCCTCCAGGTCGGTCGCCAGGCCGTTCATGAAAGCCCCTTCCCTTTTCATAATTTGCCGGATCAACTGTGTTCCTTTTTCGGTCAGCGCCATCAGCTTCGACCGCCTGTGGGCCGGATTGTCCCGGGTTTCCAGCACACCCTCAGCCAACAACGGATTGACCGTAGCCTGGATGAACTGGCGGGAAACTTCGCGGCGGCGGGCCAAGTCGGGCACTGTCAGCGGGCCATATTTGCGCAGGTCCAGCAGAATGGAGCGTTCGGAGACCGAGAGGGAGTTTTCCTCATGGAGTTCGCGGGCGGTGTCCTTGAGGGTGTCGGACAGGACGCGGGTGATGTTGATGAGCTCGCCGAGGGCGAAGAGGGTTTGGCGGGTATCGGACATGGGCACTCCTGAGGTTTGAGATGGAGTGAGGATAACAGGCGGAGCGCTTTTGACAACACTATTGTCTTTTACCGAATTCAGTTATCATCGACAAACTCATTACTGTGCACAGCCAGACCACACGACAACTATATTGTCATCACACTCCAAACAATGCTCCTGCATCGGGAGCACGCCTGCCCTGTCGACAACCCTACTGTCATATCAACAAAAAGGCGGGCCGACACGCAAGTGCCGGCCCATTCTTGATACCTGTTGATAATCCCGGGATCTACCGAAACAAAGCCTTGATCGTCCCCCAGGACTCATCATCCACCGTCACAGGATCCTCGCAAGCTACGCCCGCTGGCGCATTTGGCTCACCCGGCGTGGCACAGCGCAGAAAGAAGTCAACTGAGTTGTCATCCGTGTCGACCCCATCAGGATAGCGGTTGATGCTCTCGAAGGGGTTGGCGGTGTCGGTCGGGGCACCGGACGTCTCGGTGTAGCCGGGAACGTCCCCTTCGTAGCTCACTGCGTCGATGATCACTGTCAGGCGCGTCAATACCACGGCATCTGGCGCGCCGTTTTGGATCAGGTCGGTGTCGGGCGTGACATCCTGATCGCAGTTGGCGACCGTCGTGGCCGAAGCGCAGACGACATGAAATTCGCCGGGGGCGAGGGTCCCGAGCAGGGAGAAGGCGTTGTAGAGTGTCGTGGTGGACCCGTTCCAGAATTCGAGGCGGTACTCGAAGAGATCCTCGTCGTCCGGGCCGGTGTTGTAGATTTCGACGAATTCGGCGCTGTCGGAGCCCGGTTGGTCGTAGTCGATCTCGTTGATCACCAGACCGGCCGCTGCGGACTGGGCAACGGCGAGTGACAGGACGGTCAGGAGCAAGGTGAGCAATAGCTTTTTCGATAACATGAAGACCCCCAGGGCGAGAGTTGCCGGGAACCGGGAACGGCAACCTGGCACCATTCCCGAGTGGTTTAGTGTGCTATCTTAGCACATTGGCGGTTTGACGGGGTTGAATTGCAGACACCTGCTGCTCAATGCGCCATCGTTGACCCGCAGTCCTTGCAGAAACGGGCGCCGGGTTCATGCCCCTCGCTGCTGCATTGGGGGCAGACTTGTGTGCTGACCACCTGGCTCCGGACATGGTTGATCTCCGAGGCCACTATGCCTGTCGGGACGGCGATGATCGCGAAACCCAGCATCATGATCAGCGAAGCAACGGCCTGGCCGACCGCCGACTGGGGCGAGATGTCCCCGTAGCCGACAGTGGTCAGGGTCACAATCGCCCAGTAAATGCTGCGCGGGATGCTAGTAAAGCCGTGTTCCTCGCCTTCGATCAGGTACATCACCGAGCCGAAGACGACCACCAGCGTGACCACGACCGAAAAGAAAACGGCGACCTTGCGCCCGCTGGCACGTAGGGCGCGGATCAGCAGGTTCGCCTCGTGCAGGTACTGGGCGAGCTTCAGCACGCGGAAGATGCGCAATACGCGCAGGATCCGGATCACGAGCAGATATTGCGAACCCGGCAGCAACAAGCTGAGGTAGGTCGGCAGGATCGCCAGCAGGTCGATCACCCCGAAGAAGCTGGTGGCGTACTTCGCCGGCCGCCCGATACACGACAGGCGCAGCAGATACTCGATCGTAAACAGGATGGTGAAAAACCACTCGGCGGCATAGAGAAAGGAGCCGTACTGGGCGCGGATCCCCGCGACGCTGTCCAGCATGACGGCCAGGACGCTCAGCAGGATGCTCCAGATCAAGGCCACGTCGAACAACCGGCCACCGGCGGTGTCGGCTTCGAAAATGATCTCGTGCAGGCGGGCCCGCAGATGATTGGTGGGCTTCTTCTTCTCGATCATCGGTTCGCTGTCCTTGGGGCTCCGGGGTCCGGCCGGTCGATCAGCGGTGGGCGGTGGGCATCGTAGCGGAGATTGATCGTGGCGACCACAAATACCGGCTGCCAACCCGTAAGGGATTTGGCAGCCGGTTTTCTCAGGTCCTTGGCACTCCCACCATTTCTATTGTCGGCCCGGTGAGAGTGGTCTTGCAATCGTCTCCTATTCGACGATGTGAATTAACGTCGTCTCACTCCAATCCGAAACAACATCGGTATGCACCGCACAGCGCGCATGGGCCTTGATATAATAATCGATGGGGACATCAGTCGGCAGCGTATAGAGGTAGTTGTCGACCCACTCGGATAAGGTACCGTTCACGTCAAACTGGTATTGCACGTCGTGTCCCATGCTACTGACGGATAACATGCCCCTAATGCCACCGAGGTAAGTACCTACAGTGTACGTCCTCTCGCCCTCCGTGCTCAAAATTGGTGTGCTGACGCTCTCGGTGGCCAAAATTTCCACCGAATATGGTGTCGACCATTCCGATACGGATTCGGGGTGTTCAATACACCGGGCCTGGACGGAAATTTGATAGGTTCCGGCCGCCGCCCAGGCATGGCTGCGGATGTAATGTAAACCGTCTTTCGGTCCCCAATCGGAATAGGTGCCGTCACCCCAGTCGAATTGAAGCTCGGTCGCATGACCAAGATTACTGTTTCCACTATAGGCGGCGTATTCGAGTAGATCACCGACACCGCCGGTCGGCGCGGCGGTGCCGATACCCGGAGTATTGATCTGCTCCGCAGGTATGGAAATGACCACTGTGATCGCTGCCGACCAAGCGGATTCCACGTCTGGGTGATCGGCACACCTGGCTTGGACCACGACCTCGTAGGTTCCGGGTATGGACCAATAGTGGTAGCGTGTGGCGGCGCTACTCCACAGGGAAGCACCACTATCGCCCCAATCGACCTGGTATTCCACATCGTGCCCCAGGCTACTCTCGGCACCGGAAAGCAGGTAGTACAGGGAAACGTCAACCGCGCCAGTGGTCGGGCCATCCAGAGAGTTTGGCGTGCTGATGGTCTCGACGACAGGTTCGGTGATCGTCACGGTGAGGGCCGACGAGGTAGTGGATATGATGTCGGGATGGGTGGCGCAGCGAGCAATCGCGGTCACTTCGTACGTACCCGCCATGTCCCAGGTATAGTTAGCGTTGGAACCACTGATGAAAGAAGTGCTGACAACACCGCCCCAGTTGATTTGGTACTCAACGGCGTGGCCCTCGCTGCTGGTCGATCCGGTTACGGAAAAAGCAAGGGACTCCCCGACTTCCCCGGTGACCGGCCCAGCGGGAGTGTTGGGCGTGCTGATTGTCTCAACGCCGGGAATGACCCCTTCGGTTGTGAAGCTCCAAACAGGCGAAGCCGTGGTTTCTCCGTCCGGATCCTTGGCCACGATTTGCCAGTAGTAGAGCGTATTATCACTCAAGGATGCCGGGGTGAAACTGGACGCGGTCTGGTCGTTCGAAACCGCAACCGGCGCGGCGTCCGTGCCGAGGTGGACCGTGTAATTCAGGCTGTCCCCGTCCGGGTCTGTGCAGGTCCAATGCAGCGTGGTCGCCGTCGGGACACTGACCGCCTCGTCGGCTGGAGCACCGGCGGTCGTATCGATTCCGGGGGCACCAGGGGCACTATTGATAGGGGGCACCGGCGCCGCCGGGTCATCACCGCAAGAGGCAACCACCAGGGTCAGGCTGATGACGACAGCCAATGCCCCCAGTTTTCTCAAATAGCTGACTTGGGAGAGTTGCATCTCGACTCCTTGGGTTTGATCCTCGTCCAGGCTCCGAACAGAAATGTCGTGAGCCTGGAGGGAACACCTCCCTCCGGTCGAGAAAGTTGCAGTTGAACCGCCCTGGGTTCTCCGGAGATTTCGCTGGTTGAGACGGGCGATCATCCGTCCCCGTACTACACGCCGTCTATGGCCAAGCCCGCATTGTGGATCAATTTCCAAGACTCAGAGACGGAATCCGGGGTCGTTTAGAGGATTTGTGTTAACCCAGAGGTTCTAAGAATTCCACCCACCTGCCCGGCGTCAATTAGAACTCGCTGGGGAGATCTAAATGTCGCTGGGCACCCACCAAACGACCCAACTCCCTTAACCCGTTGATTCCAGGCGATTATGGGCCACAACTGCCCGTTCATCAAACCCCCTAACCTCTCAACAGTTTTTCCCCGTCCAAAATCCCGGGTCGGCGGGTGGGACTGCAACAAGGAAACTAGCGGTTAAGACATTCGGCATATCGGCCCCGGCTGTGATTGTAGCCCATTCGAGATGTCGGAAAAAGGCAGACAAGTACATCAGTTCAATACCACATCGACTGTTTTGATTTTTCCGTCAAAAGCAAACGGCCGCCGTTCGTCGTAGTTGATCGATACCGGTGAACCGAGATCAATCCCCACATCAAAAGTTTCACTGGCTGTAAATATCAACGGCACAGAACGCTTCAGCTGCGCCTTGCCCACTTCCTGACCATCGACAATCAGGGTCACAGTGCCTGCACCACCAGGCTTGTTGCCTTCGATATGGGTGACAACTTCGATCTTGTGCCGACCAGCAGACAAAGGATTCTGGCTCTTCGCTACATACTGCTCAATGATCATCAGGTTATATTCGTATACCAATAAGCCCTCCTCCATGTACAGAGTCAGCCCCCCACTCATGCCTCCCATGGCATAAAGAACACCACTGGCGTTTTGGCCTACCTCAAGATCAATCGTCACGGTATTGGAAACCCGGCCCAGACCGGGCGCGGTAAATTCGGGCATGCGGTTGGTATTGGCGGTAAAATTCCAGCTTGAATAACCGGTAGTTGCCAAATCCTCCGGATGCAGCCGTAGCCAGATTCCGGCACCGATGGGAAAGCCGTTGTTCTCCTTGGCCTCCCGCAAAAAGAGGTCCTTCATTTCCGCCAACCGGTCTGGATATTGCGCAGCCAGATCATGAGCCTGAGAGAAGTCATTGCTCAGATCATACAATTCCCACACATCGGCGTTGGAATCCCAGTCGGCCAGACCTTTCTGGGCCGAGATCCAGGGACGCAGAGGGCCATATGTCCCGGCAAACCAGCCGTCGTGGTAGATGCCGCGACTGCCGTTGTTGTCGAAAAACTGGGTATGCTTGCGGTTCTCGGCTTGAGAATCGTCGAAAGTGTAGGCAAAGCTCGTCCCATCGATGGGGTCTTGCTCAAACCCATTGACCACCTCCGGCGCCTCAATATCCAAGATGTCATAAATCGTCGGTGCGATATCATTGACATGCAGGAACTGTTTCCGCGCGGCAGTATCCGGTTTGATTTTCGCAGGCCAGGAAATCACCATCGGGTTGCGAGTGCCGCCGAAGTAGGATCCGAGCAATTTGGTTCCCTTAAACGGAGTGCTCCCACCCCAGGCCCAACCGGCGTGATACATGTTGTCAGTTTTTGAAGTACCTAACGCTTCCAGCCCCCCCAATTTGTCCAGCGCGGCGATCTGCTGTGCAACCGTATTGGGGATCTGGTTTTGGGCCAGAAGTTCACTGATGCTACCATTCTGGCCTTCAGCGCTGGAACCATTGTCACCAAAGATGTAGACCACGATGGTGTTTTCCGTCAAACCTCGGTCATCCAGTCCACGAAGCAACTCGCCGACCTGATAATCGGTATGCTCGACAAAACCCGCGAAGATCTCCATGAGGCGAATTTGGAATTCGCGTTGTTCCTCCGGGATACTGTCCCAGGCCGCCATCGTCTCATCCCGCGGGGTCAGTTCCGTGTTTTCCGGAATAATACCCAGGGCCAACTGACGTTTGTAAGTCGCCTCGCGATAGGCATCCCAACCATCATCGAATTGGCCTTTGTATTTGTCGGCCCACTCCTTGAAAACGTGGTGAGGCCCATGAGCCGCACCAGGTGTCCAGTACATCAGGAAGGGTTTATCCGGCGAAAACGATTGATGCCTATCCAACCAAGCCAGAGCCTTTTCAGTCATGTCTTCGGTCAGATGATAGGTATCGTCAACCGGTGGTTCGACATAGTTGTAGTTCTCCACCAATCGTGGTTCGTACTGGGAGGTTTCTCCAGCCAGGAAGCCGTAAAAATATTCGAACCCATAGCCGTTGGGCCATTTGTCCTTGGGGCCCATGGCCGTAGTATGGGTTGCTGGTGTATTGTGCCATTTGCCAAAAGCGGCAGTGTTGTATCCGTAATTCTTCAGGATTTCCGGCAGCGTGGCGGAAGTCTTGGGGATAACACCAGTGTAACCGTCAAAATTGACCGCCCGCTCGGCGATCGTGCCGGAACCAACACGGGTGTGGTTGCGCCCGGTCAGCAACGAGGCACGGGTTGGCGAACAAATGGAGGTGGTGTGGAACTGGGTATAGACGATCCCCTCGTCCGCCAGTTTGCTGAGGGTCGGAGTCCTGACGCCACCACCAAAGGTCTCCGAGACACCAAACCCGACATCATCCAGCATCACGATCAGAACATTCGGCGCATCTTCAGGCAGATGAGAAACAACTGCCTTTTTCGCCAGTGTACTCTCGGCCAACGTCTCATTGGCGATACTAAGATTCGCCGGCGTGGGAAAAGGCAACACAGAGCCATCTGCCGGTGTTGCCACCACTGCGGTCTTAGTTGTCTCTCCCGAACACCCCAAACTCAGAATGCAGGCCATGACAATTGACATGGCTAAACCCTTTTTCAACATAAATCTCTCCCGGTCGACAATGAACTGGTCTATCTCCGAACGCCCGGCCTATAGTCCTATTTTTTTCGGTGGATATTTTTTGAATGTTGCCGCATGGGCCTTCGCCTCCGCAGCCAGTGAAGCTACCCAGGGATTCAACCTGTGACCCACCGGATATTGCTCTTTGGGGTCTACATAGAGATTAAACACCCACGGGGAAAGGCCAAGATCATCCGTAGTGGCCATATCGATGTTCAAGAAAGTGCGGTCAGTTGTTACGACCTTGAAATGTTCCTTATATTCATACATTCTGATAGCCAGAAAGTCCGTTTGGCTCCAGACAAAAATCTTGTCGCGCATGGATTCGCCACCATCGGCAAGAAGAAAAGCCGTCTGATCAATGCCGTCGATGTATACATCTGTGGGCATACTATCCAAGGCGCCCGCAAGGTGCAGCGAGGTGTTGAAGATATCCATCAAGTCAAACAGACCATCACTGACCTGACCAGGGGCGATCATCCCTTTCCAATAGGCGACGCCGGGAATCCGGATGCCACCTTCCCAACCTGTACCTTTGGCCCCACGGAAGGGTGTATACCCTCCATCAGGCCAACCGTCAGTCTGAGGGCCGTTGTCCGAAGTGAAAAACACCAAAGTGTTTTCCAGTTGGCCGGTTCTCTCCAAAACTTTGATGAACTCACCGACATAGGCGTCAATTTCAACAACGGCATCTTTAAAAGGGTATTTACTTGCGCTTGCCCCCTCGAAATCCTTGGGCGGGTGATTGTCCGCATGGGGTTTCATAAATGAGTGCTGCAGGAAAAAGGGCTGATCGTCTTTGGCCAGTTCGCTAAGCTTTTTCACTGTAAATTCTTTGAGCAAACGGTCAGCATTGGCCATGTCATCAATACTGCGGATAGCTTTAACCAACTTGGTTTCACCATTCTTGAACCCGTGCTCCAATCCCTGACTCTGCTCGATAGACAAATATTTGGCGTATTTTTCTTCATCCAGCACCAGATCGGGATAACGTCGTTTGTCGTATGCCTGCACATACTCTTTCTGGGCCCGGTAGTATCCATAGTATTCATCAAACCCGATGTCCTGGGGCCGCATGCCCACAGCCTCACCCACATGCCATTTACCCACCAGCAACGTGTTGTAACCCGCTTCGCTCAGGATCGTAGGCAAGCTGGTTTCGGTGTCCCATGGGTTTTGGGTCAGCTTATCTCCAGCGAGAATTGGGCGGTAGAGGCCCGTACGCACCGGCAGACGGCCAAGCGTGATGGCTGAACGAGTCGGAGTGCAGGTTGGTTGCGAGTAGCAGGAGGTAAGTTTCAACCCCTCTTGTGCAAGGAAATCGATGTTCGGCGTGGCGGCACCGATCGCCTCCCCACCTCCGTAGCAGCCGGGATCGCCCCAACCCAAATCATCCACCACCAACAGAAGGATATTGGGACGCCGGCCGGTCTTTTTTGCCAACGCCTCCAGCTTATTCTGAACTTCAGCTTCCTGGGCAGGTCGGGGCACAGAAGCCACCATGTTTTCCTTCACCTGCACGGCATTGCTCAATACCGAGGCCTGAGCCAGCACCGATGTCGGTATAAGCACCGCGCCCAGAAGAATCAGTGTACAAAATAAACCCGACGCCGTTTTCACATCCATAACCATGATCAATTTCTCCCACCCCGTTTTAAAACCTGAACTACGCTCTGTACGATTTCCTGTGCGCCTAGAACTTGGCCAACAATTTGAAGAACAACGTATCGCCTTCCAGTCGGTCCCTGTTATCAAACTCATGCAACCATTTCAATTCTGCGATGACATCACTGCCATGTACTTTGGTGGCGTATGAAATCACAGGGCCAATATTATGGGCTCTTGCCTTGAACTCACCAAAGTACGCCCCCTCGCCACTGTCACCGGTAATTTGCCGGTACAGCCCCCCGGTTAGGCCACCACTTGCCACACCATTTGAAAACGGGAAGTGCTGGGCAAGTGTCCCTTCCAGATGGCCTTGAGTACCGGACTTGTAGCTGGTATCGCTGTTTTCAAAATTAAAATCCACGCCGGCAAACAATGATGCCTCTATGCCATTTTCCTTACCGAGGTAAACCACTGCTGCGGTCGGTTCGATCGTCCAAAAATTCTTGCCGGTGTTGGCCAGCCGCCCGACCTCGTAGCTGCCTGTCGGCGCATAAAAAGCAATCCGATAGTTGCTATTCAGATTGGCACTGTGTGCATAATTCAACATCACCGGCATCAGGATAATATCTCCCAGTCCCGTTTCCTTGTCTTCCAAACCAACCGTCTGGCCACCGGTTTGCACGTCGGCGCTGATGTCCATACTCAACCAGGGAATCGTCGTTGACATGGCGTAGCTCCAATTGCCTCCCAGCGACCAGTCCGGTGCCCAAAGCAATGTCAATCCAACGCCAGTTGACTGGGCCGCAACGTTAAAGGCAGTGAGCCCAGCAATTGGTACTGCACGGCTTGCGTCAATGCCTCCGTCGTAGTGCAGAACATTCAGCCGGGCAATAAATGTAGGCTCGGCCGGTACTCCATCAGCAAATGAAGCCATTGAACCGGGGAAGTAGTGACCACTGCCGCCTTCTTCGGCATGGGCGACCGACATTGGCCCGAACAGGCTGGCAAAAAACATGAGGCCGACACCAAGAAGTGCGGATTGAAGCTTTAGCATGACAGTCCTTATGTTAAGGCTGATTTCGGTTAGTTAATTCAAGGTGTGGTTATACAAAGCACGTCGTCACGCTGACCTTTACCGATGAACCGCCCCGGATTATCCGGAGACCTCAAGGGTCGAATCGGAAGGTCACCAATCCCCACGTCATGCGGTTTTTGAGTTCAAACTCTACTGTATGATAGCAAAACCATTAAGATGTGGAAATAACTTCTAGAGTTGATTCGGACGTTAATAATAAAACATTGGTTCTTGGAGAAATACCGGCAGAGCGACAACCCTGTCAACCAGTTGGTTTCTAGTAGTTATAGACAAAAGAAAATCGACCACAGCCCACGAGTCTTTCCTAACCCGAAATCTCATGGGAATTCCTTGTCAACAATTTCACTCTCCCCGAAGCAAACGGCTATTGGGTCGGAGGATATCAACCGGATGGTAGTGTCGAGCCCGACGGAGGATGGACCTGGATCACCGGTGAACCTTGGGGTTTTACGGTTTGGCGTCCTGCCGAGCCCAACAATTCAGGGAACGAAGATGGCCTTGAGACTCGAATGAGTGGGTGGAACGACAATGTCAGGACAGCCTTGAGATCCGGATATGTGATTGAGTATGACGGGAATGTCTCACCCGTCGGGCCCCAGGTGACCTCCTTACCCATCCTGTACTCTAATGTTCCTAACCCATTTAATCCCACCACAAACATTTCTTTCGAAATGGCAGCCTCCGGTCAAGCGCGCCTGAGCATATTCGATGTCAAAGGTCGCCTTGTTCAAACCCTGATCGACAAACGGTGCGCTGCCGGTCGGCACACGGTCACCTGGGATGGTAGAGATCGCTCAGGATATTCCTTGGCCTCAGGCACCTTCCTGTACCGCCTCGAAACTGGAGACCACGTCAGTATAAAAAGGATGACGTTGTTGAAATAGTCCGTGTCTCTTTTCGATTTTCTTATCCGGTCGCCAAGCCCAAGGAGGGTTGGCGGCCGGTTTTTGTATATGATTTTTGGTCTGGGTTGGTGGGTGGGACTGTAACATGGAAACCAGTAAGCAAGAAAAAGGTCGGCCGAATTATGCTCGGGATTCAGTGCCTGAACCCCGGCTTGGAAGTTTGCCGGGTTTACCGCACGAATGAATTGAGACCGTGCCCCGGCTGGAGTAGAGTGCCTGTACTCCTGTTATCGTGCCGCATAAGAAACGTTGGGAATATTTCACGGTGAATAAAAAATTCGAACTTCTGGCACCGGGTGGTGATCTGGATTCCGTAAAAGCTGCCATTGCAGGCGGCGCGGACGCCATCTATTGCGGTCTAAGCCATTTTAACGCCAGAAACCGGGCCGTAAATATTTCATTTGAAGACTTTTGTGGAGTTGTCAAACTGGCCCATGACAACCGGTGCCAGATTTTTCTAACTCTGAATATCATTATTCTGGAAAGTGAAATCCCAACTCTGATCAAGCTGCTCAATCAGGTATCAAACACAAGAGTCGATGGAATAATTGTTCAGGATCCGGGTCTGTTTTATCTGCTGGCCACCTATTTCCAAAGTCTTGATGTCCATGCGTCTACCCAGTGCACAACACACAACAGCGGGCAGATAAATTTTCTGAAAAAGCTGGGCGTCACCAGAGTTAATCTCTCCAGAGAACTCAATATCAGAGAGATAAAAAGTCTGACTTCGGTTGCTCACCGGAACGGCGTTTTGACGGAAGTTTTTGTACACGGTTCCCACTGCATCGCTTTTTCCGGACTCTGTTTTTTCAGCTCTATTGTCAGCGGCAAATCGGGCAATCGGGGCCGGTGCAGCCAACCCTGCAGAGACCAATATCTGACTACCGACGTCGGCATGGATTTTCCACTCAACATGAAAGACAACTCGGCGTTTTTCGACCTGAAAGAATTGTCAGATGCAGGAGTGGATTCGCTCAAAATTGAAGGTAGAATCAAGAAGTTCCACTACGTCTATACGGTCGTTGATTGCTGGAGAAAACAACTCACCGGCTTTTATAGCCAAAACAAAATCGATGGCGACAACAGCAATCTTTATAAAGTTTTTAACCGCGATTTTTCAAATTCATATCTGACCGGAAATATCGGAAGTGACATGTTTATTGACAACCCCCGCGACAACTCACTCCAACAACTTTCGCGATTGCGGGGTCATTCTGAAGACAAGCAAGGATTCAGCCAGGAATTGTATGATGAAAAAGAAGAACTGGTTACTATTGCCAGGAGCAAAATCGAAGATCTTGTTGTCGAGAAAACGTCGTTGACGCTGACCATTTTAGGCAAAATAAACACGCCGCTAAAAGTAACCGTAAAAACCGCCGGGAACACTTTTGTTTTGTGTTCCGAAAGTCTTCTTGTCGCAGCCGACCGGCACGTTCTTGAACGCAGTAGTATCGAGAAAAGATTCAGGTTGTTGAATACGAAAGAATTTTTCATTCAACACTTGGATCTGGATGATTTTCAGGACGGACTTTTTATTCCTTTTGCCGAGCTTGCTTCGATGAGCAAAAGAGCGCTGTTTCTCTTGAATGGTAAGCGGGACATCATCGCCCCGGTCGAACTTCCTGTTTTAAAGAGGGAGGCTGAACCAAAAGTCGAACCGTCTCTGTCGCTGTTGATTTCGTCCCCTGCCGACCTGGATCTGGTCCAAACTACATCGTCCGATGTCTACTACAGGCTTCCGGGTTGCTTCAAAAACAACAGGTCCGAACTTGAAAATGTTTTCCTGGAAAACAGAACCCTGATCCCGTGGTTTTCGCCAATTCTCATCGGAGAAGATTACGATGCCTCTGTCAGCTTCCTGAAACGCATCCGGCCCAAACTTATTGTCACAAACAACACCGGCGTCGCTTACGCAGCTTTCGAAAACGGAATTCCCTGGATAGCGGGCCCTCATCTTCAGGCGACCAATTCTTTCACACTGCTGGCTATGAAAGAAAAGTTCAACTGTTGTGGCGCATTTATTTCAAATGAACTCAACAAGAATCAGATCAAAAAAATCTCCCCGCCAGACGACTTTAAACTCTATTACAGCATCTATCATCCCATTCTGCTGATGACCAGCAGACAGTGCCTGTTTCACCAGGTTACCGGGTGCGCGAAAGAGACTATCGATGACTCGTGTCTTTCAGAGTGTGCCAAAACCACTTCAATTACAAATTTGAAAAAGGCCTCTTTTCTGATTGATAAACAACCGGGAGATTATAGCTCCGTGTACAATAGTCGTGATTTCCTGAATTTGGATATACTCGACGATGTGCCAGATGTTTTCAGCGGGTTTATGATTGATCTGCGGTGTGTCGCGACAGAAACCGGCGTTGGATTGAAAAAAACCAGCGGCTTGAGTAAGGCCAGAATAGCGAAGCTCTTTGCCGACAGTGTGAGTGGTGATCTCGAAGCAAGAGAGTTGCTCAGGCAAACAATAAGTTGGTCGACAAATGACCAGTACACACGCGGGCTCTAAAAACCGGGTGTGGCTCCAACTCCAACCAAAGGCCCAACCATGAAAATCGCCCTCATCCAACAGCACGCCACCTGGGACCGCGACGCCAACCGCGAACGAGGGCTGAAAGCCGCCCGCGAAGCCGCCGCCCAAGGCGCCCAAATCATCGCCTTTGCCGAACTGGCCTTCGACCGCTTCTATCCTCAGGTGCCGGCCACGCTGGAGAACCTGAACCAGGCTGAAACCATCCCTGGCCCCACCACCGACGCCTTCACCAAACTGGCCGCCGAACTGGGCGTGGTCATCGTGCTCAATATTTTCGAAAAGGGCGACACCGGCGCCACCTTCGACTCCTCGCCAGTCATCGACACCGACGGCACCATCCTCGGCATCACCCGCATGGTGCACATCACCGAATACGAATTTTTCCACGAGCAGGGCTACTACGCACCCGGTGATCAGGGTGCGCCCGTGTACGAAACAAAATTCGGCAAACTCGGCGTCGCTATCTGCTACGATCGCCACTACCCCGAGTTCATGCGCGCGCTGGCCGTCAAGGGTGCCGACATCGTATTCATTCCCCAGGCTGGTTCGGTGGGCGAATGGCCCGAAGGACTGTACGAAGCCGAGATGCGCGTGACCGCCTTCCACAACGGCTACTTCACCGCCCTGTGCAATCGCGTTGGCCAAGAGGAAAACCTCAATTTTGCGGGAGAATCATTCGTCTGCGCGCCGAATGGCGAAGTGCTGGCCCGGGCGGGCGAAGGCACCGATGAAATCCTGTATTGTGACATCGATTTGGCGGAAGTGGCGAAGTCCAATGCCCGCACACTGTTTATGCGGGATCGGCGACCTGAGCTTTACTCCGATTGGCTGGGCGTTCCAAAGCCCTGACACCAGAGGACTGAAACCCGCTACCGAAATACGGAATCAGTGAATTTCGCCAAGTGCGGCCCCAGATTCTTACTCCTACCGAGTTGTTTCCCTTGGGACCTGACCAGACTTTCGTTCGTATTCTGGTAAATTTCCACGAAAGTGAGAGTGTATTTTTCTCGCGGATAGGCTGGGAATCGGTGAGCAAAGTCACCGGGGAACTGAGGCAGGACAAACGACTGCGTCGGCCCAGGACCCTCGATTTGCCAATAGCTGCTGGTGAGCTCTTCGTTCTGAACCCAGGCTGCCACGAGCTTGTCCCAGGCAATGTCGGTTGTAAAAGTAAAACTGTCTGTGGCTGTCGATGTGACCAGCAACTCCCCTGTCAAATTCGTAAATGAAGTCGGTATAGGACCTGTCGCTTCTTGCCAAAAGAAAGTGTCAGAGTTTCCTGCTTCTCCCTCATAGTACATAGTGACCAGGCTCGAAGGATCAACCTCAGGTGTGTAAATGGTGATCGATTCGGGCAACGCCTCGTCGATATGCACTTGATCGAGCCGAAAATTGAGAGGTACCGGATCAGTCTCAAGAACACTGGTGACTTCACACAAGACGAAATACCCATCGCGGGGAATCTGAACCACACTGGCCTGCAGAGGAGAAACATCTGCGGGGTTTGCAAAATCGATGAGGGGCGTATCACCGGCCCGGACATCTCGCAACCAACCGCCGACCGGGGCCTTGTCGAGCGGATCGACCCGCACAAAAAAGTCGGTGGACTCTCCGAATATTTCAATCGAGCGCATGGGTCGGAATTCCGACCATCCGTGGACGCTGGTAAAATTGTAAGCCATCCGATGTTGCCAACAATCAGGTACGTTGGTGAAAGAGATTTCTGCATTCCCACTCATGGGAGGCCGACCATGTCCCTTGAAGTATTGGACCGACTCCACCGGTACCCCAAATCGAGTATCCAGGGACAGATGTCCTCCATTCTGCGTGACGATCGTGAAGGAAATCGAATCCGGGTGCACCTCGCTGTTCTTCAAAACCACGGTGGATGTGCTGGACCAACCGGAAATATCTAGCACATTGCCCGCACGATCCGAGGCGAAGACAACACCCTCGCTGGGCAAACCACCGAATAAAATATTTTCAAATTCGATCGTCACAAGAATATCCGAGATCGGCTCGGGTGAGGTGGGGTTGTCGTCAGAACAGGCGGAGAAAAAGAGAACCAACAAGACCAAGATCGCGGTCGCCAAAAGACTTCTGAAGCGCATAGATCCTCATTTCATACTAAATATCCAGTGGGATCAATAACTGAAAAATACGGGCCTGGGCCACTGGGGTCAACAGTTTGACAGGACCCTCGACCGCCCGAAGCTAAACCCGCCGCCGCGCCAAAACACACAAAGCATTGCCCAATTTCCCACGGTCCAACACCCACTGCTTCACCGCAGCAGCAGCCCGCGCCGCGCCAACCTCCATACCCGACCCACTGACCGTACTCAACGTCACCACCTCAAAACACGAATTCTCCAACAACATCTCCAGCCCCCGCTGCGAAAACAGATTGATGTGCTGGTCGGGGTCCATCATCTCCCACGCCGCACCCTGGGTGCGAAAACGCAGGCTGGCCGTGTTCGGTGTCTGCAGCAACAGCAGCCCACCCGGCTTAAGCAGACTGCAACAGTTGCGCAGCATCAGGCCTGGGTCCAAAACGTGCTCCAACACATCCAAGGCCATGACCGCGTCGTATTCGGCGGCGCCCGTCGTATGGTCGACCACATCGGCCACGGTGATTTTAGCGGTGGGGTTGATTCGGCGGGCGATGGCCGCCAACTCGGGAGACATTTCCAGGGCGTCGGCCTGCCAGCCCCGGGCGATGGCCGTTTGCAGCAGCACACCCGAGCCGCAACCGATTTCCATCAAGCGCCAGTTTTGCACCGTGCGGCCCACGTGCTTTTCGATGCGGATCAAGTGGCGTAAAAAATACCCACGGCGCGCCACTTCCAGGGCCTGTTGTTCAGCAGCGCCGGCATCGCCTTCGAACACCGCATTGGTTTGCCGGGCCGGGTACGGGTCCAGATACAAGCCGCCGCATTGCGGACAGGCACAATAGTCACCCGCCCCCACCTTCAAGACGGGAGCGGCAGACTCCAACTGACACATCGGGCATCGCAAGTCGTGTGCTTCCTCAGCGTTATTCGACCTTGCGCACAGATTCAGGAATCTGCAGGCCCGGACGTGATTGGGGTTCGTCGTTGCCGGAAGACGCGGCCACATTCTGGGCCTGGGCTGACGACGGCACCTCGGGCCGCAACTCGCGTTGCAACTGTTCCGTCGGTACTTCTGCCGGATACCAGGCACTGATCCGACTGTCCAGTTCCTGCAGGCGGGCCCGCAGACGTTCCCGTTCGGCCAGACTCGCGTCCTGGTGCAACTGCACCGCCTGGCGGCTGCCGGCTTCGGCCCGACTGGCGGCGTCGGCCACACTTTCGAGGTCGGCCAGGGCCAATTGCAACTGCCCCTGGATCATCTCGAAGTGGATCCGCATGTCGGCCAGATCCGCGGCCGTGGCTTCATTGCGGCTTTCCAGATCGGCCACAGCCAGGTTCAGTTCCGAGTTCATCGCTTCCATCTGGCCGGTCACATAGGCCAACTGGTCGTCCAGAGCCTGCTGTTCGTCAGCTGCTCGGGCCATCCGGTCGTCCGTGGCCAGCTTCTGGTCTGCCAAGCTCTTGGACAGTTCTTCATTCTGCTGATTGAGGTCGCCCTTGGTGGCGATGCCAAATACCGAACAGCCGGACAGGAATCCCAGCAGCAATATTGGCAGCAGATAACGGAGTGTGTTTCGCATAAAAAAGGCCTCCAATGATCGCGGGCAGGGGGTCCCGTCGGTGGGCGGCTCCATCCGTGTCGTGATCCAGTCTCGTGATCCATCAGGGGTGAAGTAATCATCTAAAATTTTAGCCATATCGTCAACCCCCTTAGCTCAATCTGGTCAATTAAATGAGTTCAAATGAGGCTGATGCCACCAATTGTCCCCCTACCATGACCTCGATCCGGTGTTCACCGGGATACAGGCGCCGTACCGACCGCGGCACGAAGGCGTGTTTCCTGGCCAATTGTACCACATCACCCGCCGCCAGTTCCAGATTCCGCCACTTGAACACCTTGGCGCTCACTTTGCCCCCCGAGCGCTGGTGGTGCACGGCGTAGTCCACGACCAGTTTCTGGGTGCTGCGAGACTTCGACTTCAGGACCAGCGCCAGCTCCAGGCTTTCGCCAATCGCCAGGGTCGAGGCGGACAACTCAAATGTCGCTTCCACTTTGGGCTTGGTGGTGAACCCGAGCACCTGCAGGGCCCCGGTGTCCCCTCGTTTCACCAAGGTGCGCAAGCCGTGGCGCACCAGGGCCTGTCGTTCCGGCGACGCATCCTGCCACCAGGCCTTGGCCGTCTTGACGACCACCGCCGGATGGTCCTTGGCGATGTCGTTCAGGTTGTTGGCCACCGAGCGGCGCACATACTCCGAAGGATCGTCGCGCAGGACCTCAAGCAACTCCAGAACCGGCGCGGGGTCGGACCGGAACACCGGCAACTGCTGGCCCCAGGGCAGCAGCGGACGGGTTCCCTCGGAGATCAACCGGCGCACATGTTCGTTCGGGTCGGTGAGCCATCCGGCCAGAGTGGTCAGGGCCCGCGGCGGATCAGCCAGGATAAAAGCGCGCACGGCAAATTCGGCCGAGAACAACGGCGTCAGGCGGCGCAGGGCATCCAGCGACAGATCAAAATGATCGAGTCCGCACTCGGCGACCCAGTCGATCAGAGGCCAGCAGGCGAAACCATTCAGCGAGTCGTCCGGGTCACCGGCAGGGAAGTTTTCGCCGGCGGATACGACGATCGACAGGGCTCGGGGAAAGTCGGCGGGCAGACAGGCGGTCATGACCGAGATCAAATGCCGCACCCTGTCCTTCAGCTCCAGCGCACGCAAGCCCTTCATGGCCCGGCGCTGGAAAGAGGCACCGTCGAAGTCTGGGGCGGCGGCGCTCAGGGCGGTGCGCAACCGCAACACAGCATCCTTATCGAGGCCGTCTTTCATCAGGCGGGCAGTTTCAGCCACGGCAGGTCTCCTCCACGAAGGCCACGGCCCTCTGCTCGGAATAGTAACGAGGGCCGGGCAACCGAAAGCCGACGTGGCCACCCCAGGCGGTTTCTTCCAGGTAAAATTTCGCCGAGGCGGAGGCCGCCGCGCGGGGATAACAACTCGGGCTCAAAATCGGATCGTTGCCGGCGGTCAGCAACAGGGTCGGCACGTCGATATCGGCCAACCAGTTTTGGCAACTGTTGCGGGCGTAGTAGTCGGCGCCATCAGCAAACCCGTGCAAAGGACCGGTGAACACATCATCAAAATCGACGATGTTGCGCACCATGGCCAGTGGTGCAGCATACGATTCATCTTTCAACACGACAGCCTTGGCGCGAATCTTCCGCCGCAATTTTCGCAGAAAACGCGCATGGTAGACCGCATTGCCGGGTTGGATGAGGGCTTCGGCCGTACCGGCCAGATCCACCGGCACCGACAACGTGACCGCAGCGCGCACCGCACCGGGCACCGCGACAGGATCTTCGCCGAGGTATTTCAAAACCAGATTGCCGCCGAGACTGAAGCCCACCAGGACGATCTCGTCGTAGTCGGCAGCCTGCACCGCGGCCACTACTTCGCGCAGGTCGTCGGTCGCGCCGCTGTGGTAGTTGCGGGGTAGGCGGTTGGTGTGCCCGCTGCAGCCGCGAAAGTTCATGGCCGCCGCATCCCAGCCCGCAGCGTTGAATGCCTGCACCATGCCCTGCATATAAGGCCGGCCGGCGTCGCCTTCGAGCCCATGGCAAAGCACGACGGCACGTTTGGCGCCGCAGCGGCTCCAGTCCACATCCAGAAAATCGCCATCCGGCAGTTCCAGGCGCTCACGCACATACGAAACTGCCGGCACCTTCCGCCACGTGCTCGGAATGATGGTGCTGGCATGAGCATTTCTGAAAAGCCAACCGGGATGGTAACCGGTGCCTGAAATCAGGGGCAAAACGAAGTCCTCTGTTTTGAGTGAGGACGGAATCTAGCACAACGGCAGTAGCTGATATAGAAGGTTGTGCCCCTGAAATTGTGTTTTTTGGAAACCACGCAACTCGTTCAACTAAAGTTGGTTAGACGTTGTGCCTACCTGATGGGCTCGCCGGATAGCAGTTAAATTGGCCCGGTGGGAAGAAAAGGGGCTGGTCGGGACGGCCAGGCACGCAAAGCCGTGGAGACGCAGGTGCTCCTGGTGGAAACTGAAGGGTACACCTCCACAACAGGTGATCTTGGACCATCCACTCCTTAACCGAGGTTCAGATTGCGCCATTGATGTGCTAAACCGGCTTAGGTTCGCAGGTTCGTACCACCAAAACCCGCTAGTGCCGGCCCGCCTGCTAACGCGCACCTTACCAGTGAGCAGCAAGTCGGACTCCAGACACAATTTCAGAGGCACAACCGATATAGAAAACTCCCCGCTCTGCCATCAGGGCGGGGAGTTCGCTTCAAGTCACAACGAATTATTCAGCTTCGAGCACAACCGTTCCCGCGTCGGTCATCTGGCCGGTCGAGACCACCTGGCCCGCCAAAACCGTATCGCGATAAGCGCCCACCGTGGCGCCGATGTTCAGGTCATAGCTGCCGGCCGGCAGCATGGAGAACATGTACTCGCCAGTGAGGGTGTCGGCCCAGGCGGTGACAGTGTCAGGGCCAGCCATGGTCCAGATCATCGCGCGGGCGGCAACCGGTTCCACGGCGCCCATCAGGCCGCCACTCATCTGGTCGACGATGATGCGGATCACCGGGTTCATTTTGTATTGCCCGTTGCCCGTCTGGTGGATGGAACGGTCAGCGTCGAAGTCGAGGGTGAACTCGTACATGGCGCCGTCGTTGATGGTGAACGGATGGTTCAGCTTCAGGCCGGTGTTCATGCTGCTGGGAATTTCCAGATCGTGCAGCATACTGTCGACCATGACGGTGTTGTTTTCGCTCAGGATCAGCCGCACCTGGGTGTAGGTGCCGGCCGGCAAAGTCGAGTCGGCCAGGACGGCGAAGTTGCCATCGGTCAGGGTGAGCAGATCCACGGTGGTGGTGTCTTCGCTGACAACGGACCAGCCGCTGTTCGAGTCGGCCTCGTCTTCACGGTGAACCTCAACCCGGATGACCTCGACGGTGACCTGCTGGTAGTCGCCGGGGGCGTCGATGAGGTTGATCTTGATGAATCCGGTGCCGCCGGTCGGGGCGGTGGTATTGTCGTCCGAGCAGCCGCCAACGAGGGCCAGTGCAAGGATCAACGTGGCCAGCAGAGCCGGCAGAATGGCTTTACGCATGATATTTCCAATCCCTTTCCCATGGGCATCCGCCCAACGGTCCCAATTATGTCCCATTTGTTGCTCAAGGTTATAACAAAAAATCAAATTTATCCACTTAAAATCGCATCTCGGCCCGGGAAATGCACAACTGGAACAGAGACCAAGGCCGTACGCTCCCCAACCAGGAACGACGAAGCAGGGAGAAGATCGCATGAGAAACAATACACTGATCACTATCCTCGTCATTTTGCTTGTTCTGCCCGCCATGGGCAGCGCCGCAACCCTCGATACACTGTCGAGCAGCGCAGACTGCAACGGGTGGTCGGCTGACGTGAACATCAATTTCCGACCGGGCGCCTTTTTTGTCCGGCTGGAATATATCGTGGTGATGCAGGATGCCGGTGGCATGGAAGTGGACCGATTCGACTACTCCGAATTCATCGAAGTTCCGTCGACGTCCGCGGCCAGTTACAACTTCGCCGGTGTGTGGGCCAGCGCGCCCGATGGCGACTACACCGCCGTGGGTGAATTCACGGTGCACGACCTCTTTGATGGGGGCGAGAACGTGAGTACGGCCAGCTTCACCACCGACCTGGCCTGTGGCGCCACGGGCGACAGTGGCGATGACCCGGTCGTGAGCGAACCTTGCCTGTACCGTGCCCGCTATTGGCACCGCCATCCGGAACTGTGGCCGGTCACGAGCCTGGATATCGGTGGACGCACCCTGGACCAGGACGCATTGATGGTCGTGATGGATCACAATACCCACCACTTCACCTTGTTTGCCCTGACCCGCCAGTTGATCACCGCCAAGCTGAATTTGGCCAACGGCGGCAACAGCGACATCCAGGACATTGTGGATGCCACGGACGCCTTGCTGATGAACTTCGGCGAGAACCACCGCAACCGTGGCCTGGCGCGGGCCGAGGCCAACCGCCTGATGCGCGCCTTGGACCGTTACAACAAGGGCGGCTGCCCCGATGGCGAAATGTCCGGTGTGACGTTGAGTCTGGATGGGGAATTGAATGGGACGCTGGATGACTCGGCGGACAAGGCCGCGGTCGAGGTGCTGACCCTTGGTACGATCAAGGCGATGTATCGGTAATTCAATCGGGTGAGATAGAAAAAGGGAGCCTGCAACTGCAGGCTCCCCTTTTTTCTGCGCTCAGCGCGGTCCCCTCAAATATTCAAAGCCAGCATGGGCACGATGATGCACACCGCCAGAAATCCCACCACCAGGACACCCCATACCCCAACCTGCAGGCAAACATCTTTGGCACAATTTTTTGATTCGTCGGCTGTGTGGGCGTTGTTCATGGGATCTGCTCCTGGGCTTGGCTTCCCGCCGGACTTGATTCGTTCCTATATCCTACTACTTCACCAGCCATTAATCAAGGAGGTTGTTTATTTTTTAACTTTGATATTGATGGTGAAATTCACCTGCAATTTGGGGTTTAGGCGAGTTTCTCGATGGAGATCTTGAATGACCGGCGCGCGGCCTCATCCGGTAGGTTGGCCAACAAACGGTTCGTCAGATCGGCCAGGTCCTTCGCCCCGCTCAGTTCACGTTTGACCACCACCCGCGCCACCGGCCCGATGTGGTCGGCCATGGCCTGCACCACGCGGTCTCTCACCTCGGGCTCCAGCACAAACACCGTGCCGCCGCTTTGCCGTCCGACGGCGGAATCCAGGCGCGCCTTGCTGGCAGACGGCGTCCCCAGAGGCTGGGTCATGGCC
>DAOVTU010000263.1 GCA_030632925.1 Candidatus Krumholzibacteriia bacterium
GTGCCCAGGGTGGCTGCTCTCAGTGGACTGTTTCGCCGCTCGCGCTGGGCAAAAATGTTCTCGCCCACGACGATGGCATCATCGACCACGATACCCAGTGAAATGATGAAGGCGAACATCGAGATCATGTTCAAGGACACCCCGAACAGTGGGATGGCCCAGAAGGCGCCGAAGAAACTGATGGCGATGCCCAGGCTCACCCACAGTGCCAGGCGGAACTGCAAGGTCAGGGCGAGCACCAGGAAAACCAGCACCAGTCCCATGACGCCGTTTTTCAGCAACAGCATCATGCGGCTTTTATAAATGGCCGAACGATCGTTGTAGTAGCTCAGTTCGATGCCGGGCGGCAGGTTGCCTTGGGTGTCTTTGACGTAGGCCTTGACCACGTTGGTGACCGTTAGCACACCTTGGTCGCCCGTGCGGTAGGCTTTGATGGAGGCGGCGGGTTTGCCGTCCATCTTGAAGCCCACGTCGACGTCTTCGAAGCCGTCGCGCACGGTGGCCACACGGTCGAGGGACACCTCGGTGCCATCCGGAGCGGTGATCACGACGATCTTGCCGAATTCTTCACCGGTGTAGCGTTGGCCCTGGGTGCGGACGAGAATTTCGCCGGCGTCGGTTTTGACACTGCCACCAGGCAAATCCAGGCTGTTGGCGCGCACGGCGTTGGCCACCTGTTCGAGGGACAGGCCATAGGCGCGCAAGTCCCGTTCGCTGACCTCGATGGAAATTTCGTAGGGGCGCGTGCCGCCGATCACCACGTAGGTGATCTCTTCCATGGCCAGCAGGTCATCCCGCACTTTTTCGGCCATGACTTTCAGGGTGCGTTCGCTGGCGTCACCAAATACCACCAGGTCAACAACCTGGTTGCGGGCTTCGACCAAAGTCACGATGGGCTTTTCGGTCTCGGCCGGGAAGGTGATGATGCGGTCGATCTCGGACTTGATTTCATCGAGGGCCTTGCGCTTGTCCAGGCCGCGCTGCAACTCGATGATGACCGTGCCCACGCCTTCGACGGCGGTCGAGGTGATCTTCTTGATCCCGTCAACGCCCTGCACTTGTTCTTCGACCCGGACGCAGATGGCTTCTTCGACCTCGGACGGTGTGGCGCCGAGGTAGGGGACCTGGACGGAAATGATGTCCATTTCCACTTCAGGGAAGACTTCCTGCTTGATGTTCAGGGCACTGGCCAACCCGGCGACGACGATGACGACCATCAACAGGTTGGCTGCCACATGATTGCCGGCAAACCAGCGGATCAGGCCGTTCATTTGTCACCGCCCTTTTGGGCTGCGTCGGCTTTTGGGTCAGGCTTCTGGCCAGGTTTCTGACCGGGCTTCTGACCGGGCTTTTGACCAGGCTTAGGCATCGGGTCGCCTTCGACCCGAACGACCATGCCCTGCGTCACGTACTGCAGGTTGCTGGTGCAGATGCGTTCGCCCGGTTCGAGACCATTGCTGATCACAGCCTGGTCCACACCGGCGCGCACCACGGTCACGGGCCGGATGTCCAGTTTCCCTTTTTCGCCAACCACCCAGACTTCATTGCCGGGACGCAAGGCGCTGCGCGGTACGACCACCGAGCCAGCCTGGGGCGTGGTGCTGAAGGTGACTTCCACAAACATGCCTTCGATCAGGGCCGGACGGTTGCCTTCGCGTTGGTACGGGTTGGGGATTTCCACCACTACGGGCACCAGTCGGCTGCGGGAGTCGACGGCACCACCGAGGCGCACTGCGTGGCCGGCCCAGTGATGATCGGCGCCGGCAAAGTGGGCGCTCACATCAACCGGGATCCCGTTGCCGTTGCTGTCGTAACCCACGGTGACCCAGGCCACGTCGTCGTCAGACACAGAGACAGTGACTTCGGCGATGTCCGTGGCGTAGATGGTGCCGATGGCGGTGCCGGCGCGCAGGTACTGGCCTGCGTCCACGTCGGCGGCCAGCACCCGGCCATCAAAGGGTGCGACGATGGAGCAACGGTCCAGGTTCACTTGAGCCTGAGCCAAAGCTGCCTTAGCCGCTGCGAGGCCTGTCTCGGCCAGCTTCAACTGCGGCTCGTGCATGACCAGGGCCGTGGGTTGGGCCGCAGTGCCGTCAGCACTGGTGCCACCGATGCGGTCCCATTCGCGCTGGGAAACGGAGGCCTCTTCACTGGCCATGGCCAGGCTGTATTCGGCCTGGGCCACGTTGGAGCGGGCGGTCTCATAGGCAAATACGTAGTCGGTATCATCAATGCTGAGCAGCACTTCACCGGCGGTGATGAAACTGCCGGGCTCGAACGAGGCCGACTTGGTGAGGATTTCACCGCTGACCTGGGGCACCACGGTGATCGACCGCTTGGCCTTGACCGAGCCGAAGCTCGTGATCCGCACCGGGGTCAAAATTGGCGACACCGTAAAGGCCGTGACCACTGGCTGGGTTGGCGGCGGCGTCTTGCGCTGGGGCTTGTTCTTCATCTTGATCAGCACAGCTGTGGCTCCGACACCGACCACCAGGATCAACACGGCCGTCAGGAGATTGCGTAGGGTTCTGGGGCTCACTTTTGGGCTCCTTCATCAGGGTTAACGGTCGTATTTGAATTCTGGGCGGAAACCGATTCGGTTTCCCACGGCCCGCCGAGGGCCAGGATGAGATTCACGCGGGCAGTGCGCCGCGCGCGCTGGGTGCTCAACAGCTGGGATTCAGCGGTGAACAGCCGGCGCTGGGATTCGAGGGTGATCAGGAGGTTGTCCAGGCCGCGGCGGTAGCGGTCCTGGGCCAGGTTCACCGAGCGGCGAGCCTGTTCGGCCGAATCGAACAGGAAATTTTCCTGGGCGGCCTGATAGATGTCCTGATCCAGGGCGTTTTCCACTTCACCGAAGGCGACCAGCACAGCTTTGCGGTAACCGGCGGTGGCCTGCTCAGCGCGGGCCTCGGCGGCCTTGATCTGGGCCTGGGTGGCGCCGCGATTGATCAATGGCATGAACACGTTGCCAGCCAGGTTCCACACGCCAGTGGGGCTGGTGAACAGTTCGGAAAATTCGCGGGATTTCGTACCCGTCGAAGCCGTGAGGCTCAGGCGTGGATAAAGGGCGCTCTTGGCTTCGCCGATGCGCGCCACAGATGAATGCAATCGCAGCTCGGCCGCTTGCAGATCCGGGCGCCGTTCCAACAACTGGGAAGGCAGTCCGGCCGGCACGGCCGCCAGTGGTTCAGGCATGATTTCGGCTTCGAGGTAACCCCCGGCGTTGTCCAGATCGCTGGCCAGGATGTCACCGGCGGGGTAGCGCCCGGCCAGGATTTCCAGGCGGCGCTTGGCTTCGGACAACTGCTGTTTGAACGCGGGGCCGGCGGCCTGGGCGGCAGCCAGGTTCTGGCTGGCCAGGTGCACATCCAGCGGCGAAACAAGGCCACGTTGGTAACGGTCGCGAACCGTGGTCAGGTTCTCGCGGAAGTTGGCCACTGTGCGCTCGGTGAGGGCCACCTGCAGGTGCAGTTCGCGGATGGTCAGCCAGGTGCGCACCACGTCGGCGATCAGGCTTTGGGCCACGGCCCGCCGGTCCTGTTCGCTGGCAATTAGAGTCGCCAGGGCGGCTTCCTTGCCGCGACTCAGCCGGCCCCACAGATCGACTTCGTAACGCAGGGTGGCGTTGGCGTCGTACTGGTTGACGTAGGGCGAAAATGGCCCAAAGACAAACTGATCGGCCGTCTTGCTGCGTGTCGCGGTGCCGCCGATTTCGATGGTGGGCCACTGCGCCGACTGGGCACCGCCGTGCAGGGCGCGGGCTTCCATCACGCGCGCCGCGGCGGCGGCCAGGTCGTTGTTATAAATCAGGGCGTCGGTGACGAGGGTGTTCAGGGTGGTGTCCCCAAATTCCGTCCACCATTGCCAGTTGCTGCCGGCTGCGCCGTCAGGCAGGGCATCGGCCATGGAGGGCCCGGGCGCCGCAGCCATCTTGGTCGTCTGTTGGGAGGCCGCCTTCTGGTTCCATTGTTCGGGCACGGCCGTGTTCTGATCTGGCCGCACGTAGTCAGGCCCTACCGCACAGCCGGTCAATAGGACCGATACGAGCAGCAGGATGAAAATTCTGGGGAACATCAATTCTCCTCCGGATACAGACCGTCGATGGCGGCGGTCGAGAAGCGGGTGATGTGGTCGGTGGTCAGACGCACATATTCGTCCTGGTCCAAAGCCAGGGCGGGAAAAGCCTTGAGCATGATTTCGCGGGCTTCGGGCACATCTTCGCAGCTTTCGCATTTGATGCGCCGCAGGATGAAGTGGTGGATCTGGGCAATGATGCTGGCGATGATCCAGCTCAGGTCATCGGGCGTGAGGCTGGGGCGCGCTGCAGTCAGGGCGCGGCTGATGGCGGCAAAAGTGGGGGCCACCATCTGCTTGAAGAACTGCACATGGGTACCGCCCTTGCCGCTGTGCATCTCGCGGGTGATCATGGTCAGGAAGCTGTTGGAAAGGGCGCCGTCGAGATATTCGCCCACCAAAACCCGGATGATCTGGTCGACCTGGGGCTTGCCTTCAGTTTGATCGAGCAGGGCCTGCAGGCCATCGAGAGTGCGGTCGCGTTGGATGCAGAACCGACGGGTGATGACCTCATGAAAGAGGTTTTCCTTGCCCTGGAAGTGGTAGTTCACCGCCGCGACATTGACGTCTGCAGCGGCGGCCAGTTCCCGCACCGAGACCTCGGTAAAACCCTTGGCCGCGAACAGCTCTTCGGCGGCGTCGAGCAGGCGTTCCTTGGGTTGATGGTCACCGGATTTTGTGGTGGATGCGGTCAAGAGAAGGTCCAATCTGTTGTGATTGTTGCGCTTGACGTGATGGGGAAACAAAACAAGCGCTTGGAACTGTTGATTTAAACACTAATATTAAACAAGTGTTTGAATTGTGTCAAGGAAGAGCATGGGATTCGTATTGCGGCCTGCGGTGAAATGGGCTTTAGTGGTCAAATGAACCAAAATATCAACATCTCTGATTCGCTATACAGAACGGCGGAAATAGCCGCCGCCCGGATGGGTGTGAGCCTCAATGGCTTGTTCCAATTCGCTGTGGTTGAATTCCTGAGGCGGCGAGACCAAGCAGCGATTACTGCAGCCCTGGATGAGGTTTACCGCAAACCGTCAGATTCATCTGGCTTCGATCCGGCTCTGATCCAGATGCAAATAACCTCCTGTAAGTGGGATCATGACCCCAGCTGAAATCCACTCCCAAAACATCCAATGCCCGTACTGTGGCGAAAGCTTCGAACTGCTGGTCGACGGCTCGGTGCCTCATCAACAGTACATCGAAGACTGTGAAGTCTGCTGCCGTCCCATCGTTTTCAGCGTGTCGGTAGTTGGTGTCGAAGGCCACATCGAGGTGGTGGCCAACCGCGAAGACGACTAGATTA
>DAOVTU010000414.1 GCA_030632925.1 Candidatus Krumholzibacteriia bacterium
CACCAGCATGCCCAGGGACAGGATCAGGCTGAAGAGCACCACCATGTTCAGCGTGATGCCCAGGGCCTGCAGGACCACGAAAGTGATCAGCATGGAGAACGGGATCGCGATGCCCACGAACAGGGCATTGCGCACGCCAAAGAAGGCCAGCAAACCCACCCCCACCAGCAGTAGCCTCCTGCGTGTTTTGTTCTTTCACTCCCGCACCATGCGCTTGATCTGCACGGACTGATCGGCCACGATGGTCACTTCGGTGCCGGTCGGGAAGGTCTCTGCCAATCTCTCGATCGTCGCCTTGACGTCTTCAGCAATGGTGATGATGTTCTCGCCACTGCGTTTCTTGACCACCAGGGTCACCGCATCGCGGCCGTTGACCCGGCTGATGGTTTCGCGATCCTTGATACCAAAGGTGACGGTGGCCAGATCACGCACAAAGACTGGCGGGTCCACACCGGGCGTCACCACAAAATTGAGGATCTCCTCCACTTTTTCGACCTCACCGGGCACGCGCACCTGGTAGTCGTAAACACCGAGCCCCAGCTTGCCGCCGGGAATGGTCATGTTCTGCAGGGCGACAGCGTCCTGCACATCGATCAGGCCAAGGTTGTAGTAGGTCAGCTTTTCGGGATCCACATTGACCTGCACCTCGTTCTCGATGCCGCCAACCAGATCCACCCCCAACACGCCCTTGATTTGCTCCAGCCCCTCTTGCAGGTCCTCACCGGTTTTCTTCAGCAGAAACAGATCGATATCGCCGGCCAGATTCACCTGCATCACGGGAAAAGCGTCCGAGCTGCTGATTTCCTGCACCACCAGGTCGTTGCGCGGGTCCTCGGGCAAATCGGGCTTGGCCAATTCCACGCGGTCGCGCACCGATTGCAAGGCGTCGCTCATGTCCACCCGCGACTCGAATTCCATGGTCACGACAGACATGCCGTAGGACGACGAGCTGGTCATTTCCTTGAGATCTTCGACACCTTTGAGTTGCTGCTCAAGCTTACGCGTCACCAGGCTTTCCATGTCTTCGGGGCTCGTGCCCGCGTATGGCGCCATCACCATCACAAAGGGAATTTTCACATCGGGCGACGACTCGCGCGGCAGCGTGAGATAGGCCTTCACACCCATGATGATGATGATGAACATGAAGGCGAAGATCATCGGGTACCTTTGAATGGCTCCGTTGGTCAGTTTCATTGGCCGGCCTCCACATCGCCATCATTGAGGCCTGCGGTGTCTGCGGCACCGGTCGGCACTCGAGAGGCGGCTCCGCTGTCGGTCACTTCAACCGGGTCGGCCGCCGTGGCGCCATCGGCGGTGCGCGCGGTTTCGGTGATCTTGACGAGGCCACCCTCACGCAGGTCCCGGTGCCCCCGCACCACCAATTGGTCCCCCTTATTAAGGCCGTCAGTCACGATCACCATCAAACCCTGCGACTCGCCAAGGACCAATTGCCGCAAAACGGCGTGATCATTCTCTACCACGTAAGCCGTCGGTCCCACGCGGCCGTTCAGCACCGCATCGCGCGGAATGGCCACCACATCCTGGACCAGATTCTTGCCCAGGCGAGCCCGGCCAATCACCCCACTGCGCAGAGTCAAATCCGGGTTGGGAATTTCCACTTCCACCTTGAACTTGCCCGTCAGGCGGTCGGCTTCAAAACCCACCCACGTGACGTGACCGGATGCCGCGGCGGTCGATTCGCCGAGCAGCACTTCGGCCCGTTCGCCCTCAGTCACCCAGCGCACCTGTTGATCAGTGAGGTAGGCCTCCAGCTTCAGCGTGTACGGATCGATGACCCGCACCACCGGCATGCCGGGCACGACCAACTGCCCCAACTCGACATAACGTTCCACCACCACGCCCGCAAAAGGCGCCTGGATGCCGGCCCGCCGATAGCGCTCGGCCGTGATCTCGGCCAGGGCCTGGGCCTGGGCAAAGGTGCTCTCGGCCGTCAGCAATTCGATGCGGCTGACTTTGCCCGCTTTGTGCAGTTGGCGCACTTTGTCCACGTTGTAGGCCTGGGCTTCGAGGGCTGCAGCGGCCTCATCCTTTTCCGCCCGCAGGATGTTTCGATCCTGTTCCACAATCATCTGTCCGGCCTGGACCGCAGCACCTTTGGCCACGGCAATGTCCACCACCGGGCCGCTTTCCTGAGCGCTCAGGTCGGCCCCGCGCACGGGTGCCACCGGACCACTGATTTCAAAAAACTGATCAATCGTTTCTCCGGCCAGATTCAACACGCGCACATTGCGCGGGACTTCCTGCACCTTTTCGTTCAGGTCCGGGGCTTGTTCACACCCCACGCCAACGATCATCAGAACAGCAATCATCAATACGGCCGGCATCGTCCTGGAAGTCGTCACGATTTTGGTTCCTTTGGCTACGGCGAGCATTTTATTGTGCAACTCATGGTTCATCATTGGCCGACCTCCCGGGTCAGATTCGGTATGGCCGTCAACGGCAACAGCGGGCTGTAACCAACTGCGCGTTTGAGTGAAGAGGTCAGCACCAACACTTCATAGCGGGCGTCGATGACATTGCTGTGGGCCTCGGCCCGATTGGATTCCGAAACCAGCACGTCCAGATAATTGACCTTGCCCATCTGCAACATGAGCAAACTTTCTGCGAGCACTTCTTCACTGCGTTCAAGGTTGAGCCCCACGGCATCGAGCACCTGCCGGGCCATGCGCAGATTGGCCAGAATCTCAAGCACCTCGACTTGCACTTCACGCCGGCGGCCGGTCAATTCGGCCCCGGTGCGGCGAATTTTACCGTCGGTCTCGGCCACTCGTCCGCGGGTATTGAGGCCATCAAAAATCGGAACCGTCACGGCCACTGAAGCGCGCCAGGCATCATGCCCGTCATCAAAAACGCTGCCGGTATCAGTGCCCACGAAGCCGTAAGAGCCAAACACGGTCAGATAGGGTCGATTGTCCCCCACTTCAGCCTGCCGCTGCTTGTGCAGGATGTCCACGAACAAGCTGGTGGCCGCAATTTCCGGGCGCAGTTGGGCCAGTTTCAAAGCCACTTCATCGTTGACGAAATCGGCCTCTATGGCTTGATCATTGGCAATACTCAGGGCCATCTCCGGACGACGGCCCATCAGGGCATTCAGACGGCTGCCCTCGTTGCGCAACCCCGCCTCAGCGATGCTCAGCCGCGGCACAATGTTGGCGCGCGTGACAGCGGCCTGCAGCGTGTCCAGGCGCGTGGCCATGCCCATCTCGTAGCGCAACTTCATGATGTCCAGAAGCTCAGTCTGGTTGGTCAGCTCGGCCTCCACTGCCCGGATGCGCTCGGCACCCTTGACGATAGCGTAGTAGGCCACCAGCGTGCGGTCGGCGGTCTCGTGTTCGACTGCCGACACCTGCAAATCGTGCTGGTCGAGGCTCAGGCGAGCCGCCCCCATCGCACCGAGAATCTGCATGGGGTTGATGGTCCAATTGAGATTCGCGTTGGCCCGCCAGAAGGTTTGGGCTTCGATGTCCTGGGGCGCCGGGATCAGTGAACCGAAACCCTCCAACCAGTCATTGAACCAAGGATCTGCCCCAGGCACGGTGCCGAAGCCGCCGTCGCCGCTGCCGCCAAAGGTGGAATCCAGAGCGAAGCTGGGGTCCCGGCCGTGGGACCAGTCGCCCACCAGATCCAGCGTCGGAAGTCCCGTGGACAGGGCCTGTTTCTTCTGGCCGGTCAACTCGGCCCTGCGCAGGCGCTCGGCCGTGAGCAGGTCATTGGTCAACAACGCTTCCTGCACGCAGGCGTCCAGGTCCAGCACTTCGGCCGAGCCAGAGCGGGCGGTGATGATCGGCCCCAAGGGCTCGGCACGCGTAACGGTCGGCCCCTCGGCGAACACCGTAGTGGCCCAGCCCACCATCAGGGCTGTACAAAGCCACAATTTTTTCTTCATTTCCGGGCGTGCAAATCTATTCATTGCCTGCCTCTTTCTTCCG
>DAOVTU010000515.1 GCA_030632925.1 Candidatus Krumholzibacteriia bacterium
ATAGCGGCATGGCTGATTGAAGGGGCGGTTACAATATCGTACACGGGGTGCACGTACTGTACGGGGCCGCGTGGGTTAGTCCTTTGCAGGCCGGTGGCTCCAGCGAAGCCCTGACTGTCGTGATGATCTCCGGCGCCGCTCTGACGAGCAGTGCTGGCCTGGCCATCAGCCACAACAGTGCGGACATCAACGGTGACGGCAACGTCAACCTGACCGATGTGCCTCTGTTCGCTGGCGACTTCTACGGCGGCGTTTACGCGTTCCGTTCGGACTTCTCGTTCGATGGTTCCGTCAACCTGTCCGACGTTGTTCGTCTGGCTCAGGCCTTGGGTGCTTCCTGCCCGTAAGCTGTAAACGGGCCGGTTCGCCGGCCTGAATACACTTTCAGGTTTGAACACTAATTGCTCCGGCGCGAGTTGGAGCGGGAAACTTCGAGAGAATTGCACCTTGATTTCAACATCCTGGGTTCAACATCTTGATTTTCCACCGGTGAGAAGATCCCTTAGTGGCCCTGCAGATGCAGGTTGTAGGGCCACATTCAGACTCGCCCGTCTCGCGCGGCGACATACACAACAATGGAGCCTGCATCCTTTGAGGAGATTCAACATGAAAAAGTTGGTAGTTCTGCTGCTTGTCAGCTTGATGGCCACTTCGGCATTCGCTCAGATCGATCCTGATACCGACATGCTCGGCGTCTACTTCGATATGGAAGGTCTGAGCAACTGCTTGGACATTGGTCCCAGCATTCCGTTCTTCGCCTATGTGACGATCACCAACCCCAGCGCTGTTGAAGTGCACGGTTTGGAGTTCGGTTACACCCTGACCACCACTGCCCCTGGTAGCATTTTCCGTCTGTTGAATGGTCTGCCTGTCGGTGCTGTTGATCTGGGTCAGAACACCGATCTGATGGGTGGCGACTATGTCGTCGGCTTGGCCAGTCCCTTGCCGGCCACGACCTCCGTTGAGTTCGTGACCTGGCAGTTCATGCTGCTGGCCCCGCAGACCGTGGAAATCTTCCTCGGTCCCTCGGTTGTCCCGTCGATCGACAACGGCCTGCCTGCCTACGAAATCGGTGGTTCGATCCAGTCTCTGGGTCTGGCTACTGGTCCGCCTTCGGCTGGCTTCCCGGTTGCCGCGGTTAACGGCGAATGCCCCGTGGCTGTCGAAAACGCTTCCTTCGGTAGCGTGAAGAGCCTGTTCCGTTAAACGAACCTGGTTCTGAAAATAGCGACTTCGGTCGTTGGCCCGGATGGTTTTCCATCCGGGCCTTTTTTGTGGGTCGTCCAAATTCACCGAAATTGCATCCTGCCCGGCAAATTTTTCGATCTGGCGGCATGATTTGACGTTATGGCTCCGTTGAAGGGCCTCAAATATCCTTATAGTTCAACTATTGACAGGAACGAACTTTGCACAGATATTAATGCCGGGTTCTGTCAGGGGCCGACAAATGCTGGTTTGGGGTGTGATCGTCCGTGGGGCGGGTCACCAGGGTGGGGAAGAAGTGGTCTTAAAAAACCGCAAACCACTCAAAACAATGCTTGTCGACACCGGATGCACCCTGTATGTTTCCGCTGTTGCGTTTTTGGTGGCCCGATGTTGGGGTATGCCTGAAATTCGGCGAGATACGGATGTTCGCCCGCTGAATTTCGCTGGGCAGCCGCATTGAACAATCGGCTAACCATGGTCCCAGGGCTGAAAAATGGATTTTCCTAGAAAGAGGAACCACAAATGAAAAAACTGTTCTTTGCTGTGTCTGCGCTGGCGGCTTTGACGCTGCTGGTCCCGAGTGCTGGCTTTGCCCAGACTGCTTTCAATCAGATTGGTCTGTACACGGACGCGGCTGGCGTGCCGAGTTCGGCTTCGTTCAACCCGACCGCGAACGTTCCGTTCAGCGTCTATTTGGTGGTCACCAACCCCGTCAACCACGCCTTCAACGATGGCGCGGGTACGCCTCCTTACGAGCGCGTGATGACAGCTGTTTCTGGCTTTGAGTCTCAGGTTGGTTTCTGGACCGGCCCCACGGCTGGAGCTCCGACCCTGCCGGGTCTGTTTGTTCTGAGCCAGACCTTCAATGGCAGCGCCATCCGTCTGGGTGAGGGCAACGAGTATGTCGTTGGTTTTGCCGCTCCCGTGCCGGTTGCTGGTGTGGCCGCGATGATGATGACCTTCAGTATCATGGTCATTGATAGCGATCCGAAGGAAGTCTTCCTGAACACCACATCGATTCCCAGCATTCCTGGCTTCATGGCCATCGTTGATGGTTCCATCGAGTCCAACAACCTGCAGGCGGCCTGGCCCTCCTCGGGTGACTACGCCAACCCGGTTTTCGGCATCAACACTGCAGTAGTTGCAGTTGAGACCGAGTCCTGGGGTAACGTGAAGTCGCTGTTCCGCTAAACCGGGAACAGGATTTTTGGAAAAGGGCGGGCTTGTCCCGCCCTTTTTCGTGCCTGCAAGTATCGTGAAGGTGAAGGAAACGGGCCCCCCGACCCATTGACCCCACTGCACTTTCGTCCTATAATAAAGACATGCCCCCGGGGCATCGACCCTCCCCTGATCGCTTTTTCAGCCACCAATATTGCAGGAGACCAAAATGGGCCGTTTTGTACGTACCGTTGACGGGAATGACCATCACCCGAGAGGCTGGCTGTTAGCCGCCTGTCTGGTGGGGTTGCTGATGATCAGTGGATGGACCAATTCCGCGTCTGCCGCCGCCGGCCAGCTTCAGGTTCAGGGCAGCACGCGCCAAAGTATCAGTTTTTCACTTACGGATTTGCAGGCGCGATGGCGACCCATCAATGTGCGGGAGGGGTCGATCACATTGTACGATGTGGAATTGACCGGCTTCTCGACATCCGGCCTCGTAGGCAGCCCCAGGGTGCCCACGCGGGGTGGCTGGTTGGTTGTGCCGCCCGGAACCCGTCCTGAGGTGCGGGTGGTGGCAGAGCAGTGGGAGCCCGTTGCCAACCGTCCTTTGATGGTCGAACTGACACCTGCGATCCAGAGAGGCATCGAAAGTTTCGACACCGGTGTGACCGAGATCCTCGTCCTGCCGGGCGAAGCTGTACCTGAAGATTACGACATCCCGGCCGGTGCCCGTGCGGCCCTGGCCAAGCGTGGTGGGCAGGCAGCCACCACTGCTGTGACCCTGGGCGAACTGGGTTGGTGGCGTGGCCACCGCGTGGTTCCCTACCGCATCACGGGCGTGCTTACAGACGGCGCGGGCAAGGCCACCAGGACCTTGTCGGCCGGAACCTGGGAAGTGCGCTTTGTGCCGGAAAAAGCTTTCTCCGGTTCTGCGATTCCGGCGCAGCAATCCCGCCGCAATTCCAGCACCA
>DAOVTU010000494.1 GCA_030632925.1 Candidatus Krumholzibacteriia bacterium
AAGAGTCGACCTGGCGGCCGTAACCGTTGCGCAATACCGTGCAATCCAGCAGGCCCAAGGGTTCGACGCAGTAGTCGCTGCAGTTATCATCGGCCTTTGGAGTGGCCATCAGTATCAGGCCGTCGCAGGTTCCCATGACCGGATGGTCCACCGCAAAGTCCAGCAACGGCTGGCGCAACTCCACGCGGTCCATCAGACGTGTCAGGGTCGTCGATTCACCACCGGGAATCACCAGGCAACTGATCTCACTCAGCTCGGCCGGACGGCGCACGCCAAAGGTCTCCCGACCCAGAGCTGAAAAGGCCCGTCGGTGCTGTTCGTAATCCCCTTGCAGGGTGAGCAGGCCGACGGGCTTCCTTTTCATCACTACCAACCGCGTCCGGCCATTTTTTCACTGTCGTCCATTTCGTTGACCGCGCGGCCCTTCATGGCCTCACCCAAGGTCATCGAGACTTCCACCAGCTTGGCCGGGTCGTCGTGGTAGGTCACCGCATCGACAATGGCCTTGGCCCGCGGCGCAGGATCATCGCTGGCAAAGATGCCGCTGCCGACAAACACGGTCTCGGCACCCAACTGCATCATCAGGGCTGCATCGGCCGGGGTGGCGATGCCACCGGCGGCGAAGTTCGGCACTGGAAGCTTGCCCAACTCGGCGGTCTGCAGAACCAGGTGGTAGGGCGCGCCCAGGTTCTTGGCCTCGGCCATCAGCTCGTCCGTGCGCATGGACTGCAACCGGCGGATGCCTTCGTTCAGCTCGCGCATGTGGGTCACCGCTTCGACGACGTCGCCGCTGCCGGCCTCGCCCTTGGTGCGCATCATGGCCGCGCCTTCACCGATGCGCCGCAGGGCTTCGCCCAGATTGCGGCAACCGCAGACAAAGGGCACCGTGAAGTCGTGCTTGTGCACGTGGTTCTTGTTGTCCGCCGGCGTCAGCACTTCGGACTCGTCGATGAAGTCGACGCCCAAAGCCTGCAGGATCTGCGCCTCGGCAAAGTGGCCGATGCGGACCTTGGCCATGACCGGAATCGAGACCGCATCCTTGATGGCCTGGATCATGCCCGGGCCGGACATGCGGGCGATGCCGCCCATCTTGCGGATGTCCGAAGGAATGCGCTCGAGGGCCATGACCGCCACGGCGCCGGCTTCTTCGGCAATTTTCGCCTGCTCGTCGTTGGTGACGTCCATGATGACGCCGCCCTTGAGCATTTCGGCCAGACCGACCTTGTGGCGATACTGTTCCTGGCTTTCGCTGTTGCCCCAGGGAGTGTCCATGACTGCGTCTCCTTCTTGTATGACCACGCTCAATCAGGTCGAAGGGCCCCCGCGAGGGCACTGGTCCTGTAATGGTTTCGTTGGCCAAATGATAATAGCTGACAGCCCCGGGCGAAAGCCCGCCGGGCCCTGAAAACTCACCTCCCAACCGGAAAATTGCAGATTTTGGTGGCAAAAACAGCGACCGAAGCCTGCAATATCCCGAATTGATAAAATATATCTAAAATCAGTCACCCACCTCCCGATTATTAAAAGTACGTAATCCCTGTGCGCGCCAATAAAGGTTGTGCGAAGAATGCGCCTGAAGCCTCGCCTAAATCTCCAATGCCTGATGCCTCTGGCCGCGCTCTGCCTGTCGTTCTGCATATATCTGACGCCTTTGACCGCCTCGGCCACGTCCGACATGGCCCAAAACCACGATATGATCACCCAACGAGCCCTGAGCCAGTACATCCACGACAGCTGGTCGTCCCGGCACGGCTTGCCCCAGGATCTTGTCTCCGGCATTGCCCAGACCCCCGACGGCTACCTCTGGGCCGGAACCCAGGAAGGCCTGCTGCGCTTCGACGGACGGGAATTTCACCTCTACAACCACAGCAGTGAGCCACCCCTGGCCAAGCAAATGATCTCATCGATGGTCACTGCCCCCAACGGCGACCTTTGGCTCGGGACCTGGAGCGGTCTGGTTCGCGTGCGCGATGGCCAATTCGAATTGTTCGGCGCCGACACCCACGTGCCCGAGACCCGCATCCTGGACATGGCCGTCACCGCCGATGGCGATGTCTGGCTCAACAGCAATAGCCAGTTGGTGCGCACCCGTGACGGCCACCGGGTCGACCTGGGCTTTGAGATTCCGCTTCACTGCATTATCACGGGCGTTGAAGCCGATGCTTCGGGACGACTCTGGATCACTACCGAGCACACCGCAGGGCGGTTCGACGGTACAAATATTGAATCATTTACACTGGCCCCGGAATTGGCCGACCATCCCTTGACCACAATCCACGCGGCACCGGACGGGCGTGTTTGGCTGGCCAACTCCGCGACCATCGGGCAACTTCAGGGTGAGCGGTTCGAACCCGTCTTCGGAGCCACCGATGGCCTGCCCGGCTCCGTCACCATTTTGACAAGTGATCCCGACGGTGGTCTTTGGTTCGGCACCGACGGCGAAGGTCTGGGCCGCTGGCACAACGGCCGTCTATCCCTGATGCGCGAAGGCACTCGCATCGATACCAGCACCATAGAGAGCCTGTTTGTCGACCGGGACGGCAGCCTCTGGACAGGCACCTTCGCCTTTGGCCTGCACCGCATGCGGAGCGGCTCGATCATCACCTTTTCCACGGCCGAAGGCCTGTCGCACCCCAACGTGCGGGCGGTCTGCGGCACCCCTGACGGTAGCATCTGGCTGGGGTCCAACAACGTCGGCCTCAATCGCATCCTGGATGGCGAAGTCTCTTCATTGACCACCGAAGATGGCTTGCCCGGCAATATCATTGGGGCCCTGCATGCACGAGAAGACGGAACCCTGCTGGTGGGTACGGACGTCGGCGTTTGCCTGATCGACCCGGCGGTTCTGCACCAGACTTTTCCACTGATCATTGATCTGCCCATGGAAAGCCGGGCCATCCACGAGGACCGGCAGGGCGCCATTTGGGTCGCCACCGTCAATACCGGCTTGCTGCACTATGCCGATGGGGCCCTGACGGCGCTATCGACCCAGGACGGACTGCCCAGCAATACCATCAAGGGCGGCTTCATTGAAAACAGGAACGGGACCATGTGGGTGGGCACCAGCCAGGGTCCCATTTTGATCAACACATCCACCATGGCCCTGCTGGAGATCCCCCGCGATGCCCCGCAGTCCACGGTGCTGACCATGTTCCGGGATTCCAGCGGGACAACCTGGTTCGGCACCACCGGCGACGGATTGGTGCGCCTCAAGAACGGGCATTTCAAATCCTTCGGAGTTGAGGACGGTCTCTATGATCGCCTCGCCTTCCAAATTCTTGAAGACTTCGAAGGGCGGCTGTGGATGTCCTGCAACCGTGGCGTCTTCAGCGTTTTGCCCGCCGATTTTGATGCCTATGTTTCCGGGCGCATCGAAAAAATTCCTTACCAGCGCTTCGGCCGGTCAGACGGGATGAAATCACGGGAATGCAACGGC
>DAOVTU010000157.1 GCA_030632925.1 Candidatus Krumholzibacteriia bacterium
CGCCGTTGGCGCACTGGCATCAACCGCGCCGTCGCCGCGGACAAGGAACTGCACGCCGAACTCAATCCCGAGGATGCCAACCCGGATGATGACCCGTCCATCACGCCCTTGGCGATTCCGATGATCGCCGGTCCCGGCAGCATCACGACGGTGATGGTGCTCACGCCCCAGGCACCGCACCACCTCGGTGTGCCTCTGGTGCTCGGTGCCGTCGTGGCGATCCTCGTACTGACCGGCGTTATCCTGATGGGGGCCGACGTGATCCTGTCGCGGCTGGGGGCCACCGGCATGAAGGTCATCGAAAAGCTGATGGGATTGCTGGTCACGGTGATCGCGGTGCAGCTGATGATTGACGGAATTTCGCCTGTCATTTGCGGTCTTATCTCATAAAAATGCCATTTAAACGACTTTTTTGATTGCCCAAACTCCTACCGATGCTCTAGGGTGTCGGTAGGGGTAGATAGAAGTTCATTTCACACATCATTTCAGATTCTGGGCCAGCGCACTGCATTGGTTCGATATGTGTCATACCATGCAGCGTGGTCATTGGTCCGGGGGGAGCCAACCAATGAGATCATCAGCTAAAGTCATCTTGCTGTCCTTGGTGGCAATTTTCATGGCCGGAGTTCTTCCGGCCGCAGCGGCGGACTACACCGCCCTGGGAATTGACACGGGACAAGACATCAGCCTTACGGTTCACCGCAACGAGGACGGCAGCGTCCGCAAATTTTTCAACGACAACCGCGTGCCCAATTCCGGCACCCCGTCGGAAATCGCCAGCCGCTTTTTGGCCGACAACGCCCTGGTCCTGTTTGACCAGGAAGTTGCCCTCGACAAAGCCGGCGTGGTCCGCTTCGGAGACGCCACCCTCGTCGACGTGCGCACCACCACCACCGCCAGCGGCCACCACGTGTGGAAACAGGCCGTCGTTAGTGGCGTGCCGGTGTACAACGGCTATGTCGTGACCCACATCACCTTTGATGGCCAGGTCCTTTTTGTGACCAGCGACATCGGCCCCAGCACCTTTACCCTGAGCGCTGACAAGGCCACCCTGGACCGCGAAACGGCCCTGGATCGGGCCATGAGCCTGATCGGTGGCGACGGCGTGACCCGCGCAGTACCAACTGCCGAACTGGTCATCCTGCGCGCTGAAGATGGCGACCACCTCGCGTGGCGCACCGAGACACCGACGTACAACCCCTACGGTGACTGGGAAATTTTCATCGACGCCAACAGCACCACCGCTTTGCAGACCCGCGACCTGCTGGTCTGCATCAAGCCCGAAGAAAAACCCCTCAGCATCACACCGCCGGTGGAAAACCGTCAGAGTGATCGCCAGTACAATAAGGGTGCAACCGCCGTTGGGTCCGGTGATGTCTTCATCGCCAACCCCCTCAATGGCCATCCCGAGCGTTATCCCTGGCGCGAATTCGAGCCCCTGCTGCCCACCGTCGTGGATGCCGTCAGCCTGACCAATCTTGACGGTTCCGGCCTGCTGGTCGGCCCCTGGGTCGAGGTTTTCAACAGCTCCGGCCCCCGCGCCGACGAACTCAGCCTTATCTACAACTACGACCCGACCATCGTGGCGGGCCACTTCCAGGAAGTGAACGTCTACTTCCACATCAACGAGTTCCAGGAGTACTTCCAAAACACGTTGGGCATCGCCAACGCGCGCAACCGCGTGACCGATTGCTACGCCCATCAGGGCACCGACGACAACTCCGATTACAGCCCCAGCCAGGACCGTATCCGTTACGGTGACGGCGGCGTTGATGACGCTGACGATGGCGAAATCGTGTTGCACGAGTACGGCCATGCGGTGCACAACGACATCGTGCCCGGCTTCGTGTATGCGGCCGAGTCCGGCGCCATCAGTGAAGGTTTCGGCGATTATTTTGGCGCCACCTATGGCGACAACGCCCTGGTCGGCGAATGGGATGGCGTGAGCTACAATCCCGGCCCGCCGCCCTACCTGCGCCGCACCGATACCACCAAGCACTACCCCGAAGACATCGTGGGTCAGGTGCACTCCGATGGCGAGATCATCTCTGCCGCATGGTGGGATTTCCGCAACCTCGTCGGTTCGGTCGTCGCTGATCAGATCATCATCGAAGGCATGTTCTACACGGGCGTCAACGCCACCTTCCAGGACTACGCCGACGGCATGGTGGCCGCCGACCAGGCCCTGCACGGCGGCACCCATGTGGGCTACATCTTCCAGGCCTTTGGCGGTCGTGGCATTGGCGCCACGTACCTGCTGAACTTCAACCACGTGGCCCTTGGCGACAGCGAAAACACCGCCGGCCCCTACCCCGTGGTCACGACCATCAGCCACACCAGCCCGATCACCGCGGCGGATGCCGTGACGCTGAACTACCGGATCACCGGCGCAGCTGCCTGGACGCCCGTCACCATGACGGCCACCGGCAACTTCGACGAGTGGGCCGCCAGCATTCCCGGACCCGGTCTCAACACCACCGTGGAATACTACATGACCGTAACGGATGACGCGGGCATCTCCGGCGCTTCGCCGACCACCGCCCCGACCGACGTCTACAGCTTTATCCTGGGTCCGGATGCGCAGTTCCCCGTGGTGGCCCACACCCCGGTGCGCGACCAACCCCTGCTGACCTGGCCCGCCTCTGTTGATGCCATGGTGACCGACAATGGTTCCATCGCTTCGGCTTCAGTGGCCTACTCGTTGAACGGCGTGCCCCAGGCCGGCCTGACCCTGGTTGACATGGGCGGCGACATGTTCAGCGCCATGTTCCCCGAAGCTGCCGGCAGCCTGATGATCGGTGATACTTTTGAGTACACGATCACCGTGGTGGACGCCAGCAGTTCGGCCAATACGACCGTCGACGGACCGCACACCTTCATGATCATCGACGCCCTGGGCGTGGTGCTGATCCTGGATGATGACACGGCGCCCAAGTCGGACAAGAAGTTCGGCAAGGACAAACAACCGTTGCCGCCGCACATCCGCGACGACATCCTCAAGGGAGCTTCGGCCACCAGCATGTCCGGCATCCTGACCAGCGCCGGTTGGGTTGTGACCGAAGAGGCCGCCGGTGTCAGCGATCCCATGAGTTGGAGCAGCTACAGCTTCATCGTGGTCTCCTCCGGTGCCAGCACCACCCCGCTTTCGGATGCCGCATTCCGGGCCAATGTCGAAGCCTATGTGGCCGGCGGCGGCAAGGTTCTTTCCGAAGGTGGAGAGGTGGCCTACGACGCCATCAATTCGCCTGGCTACCCGACCTACGCCAGCAATGTCATCCACGGTTTTGATTGGACCGCCGACAACGCCGGCGGCCTGGTTGTGGCCACTGGCATGGATTCCCACCCTATCATGAGCGCGCCCCACATGGTGGCCGCCAGCCTTTCGCTGAACTACTCGGGCTATGGTGACCAGGATGCCTATCTCGCCAACCCCGACGCCTTCATCGTCATGGGCACGACCAACAACCCGGCCGCGGCCGGCATCATGGTCTTCGATGACAACCCGAACCCGGCCAGTGCCCAGATCGTGCACTATTCCTTCAACTTCGCTGTTTTGGCCGACCCGGCCGAAGCGACCAAGCTGCTGGAAAACACCGCCTTGTTCCTGACCGCAGCCGAAGCCGGTGGCACAGCCAGCATGGCCGGCGAAGTGCAGGTCATGGGTGGCAGCAACGGTGGCGTGCTGATCGCAGCGAGCCCCGGTGGCTACAGCACCCTGACCAACCCGGACGGCACCTGGTTGATCGAAAACATGTTCGGCAATACCTACACCGTGACAGCAACCCTGGTCGGCTTTGGTGCCGCACCCCAGACCGTTGTGCTGGCTGATGGTGAAAACCGGACTGGCGTCGACTTCGGTCTGTCGCCCGAGCTGGAGTTCATCTACTGCGATGCACCCGCTCTGGTGATTCCGGACAGCGACGCAGCTGGTGTCTCGACCCAGATTCTCGTCACCGATGGTGATGTGCTGGTGGATGTCACTGCTGATATCGACCTGACGCACACCTGGAAGGGCGATCTGGTTCTCGAGTTGACCAGCCCCGCAGGCACGACCGTGCGCCTGCACAACCGGTCCGGCAGTTCGACCGACAACATCGTGACCAACTTTGACGACCTGACGGCTGTCGACGGTCCCGGTGCCATGTCCGACTTCGATGGCGAAAGCCCCATCGGATTCTGGACCCTGTTTGTCAGCGACAACGCCGGTGGCGATACCGGTACGCTGAACAACTGGTGCCTGAACGTGACGGTCAGTGATCTGGTCGTGGCCAGCGATGCTCCGGTATTGCAGGTCAGCCAGATTGACGGCGGCCGTCAGCTGAGCTGGGACTACAACCCGATCACATCGGAAGCCTTCCACGTTTACCGCCGGACCGCCAGCAGCAACGCGGTGCGGATCACGGAGCAGCCCCTGAGCAGCGCCGATGGTCACATCACGTTCAGTGACGACGCGGCGGAATTCGAAGTCGGCACCGTGTTGTACTACAGCCTGCGCGAAGTGCGCGACGGTGGCGTGCTCGACTTTGGTGACGAGATCGAAGTCACGGTGACCAGCTCGCTGCCCACCGCCTTCGCCTTGCACGACAACTATCCGAACCCGTTCAACCCGATCACCAACATCAAGTTTGACCTGCCCAAGGCCGGTCATGTGTCCCTGCGCATCTACGACCTGAGCGGTCGCCTGGTGCGTTCGCTGGTGGATGAGAATCTGGCCCGTGCCAGCCACACCTACCAGTGGGATGGAGCAGACAACAGTGGTCGCCGCGCGGCCAGTGGCGTATACTATTACCGCGTGCAGACCGAGCGCACCTCGGAGACCGGTAAGATGATGTTGGTCAAGTAGTTGACCGATTCAGACAGCAGTGGCCCCGCCGACCTTCGGGTCGGCGGGGCGCAGAAATAACAGCAGTTCCGAAGACAAGAAATGCAGGAGTTCAAGATGATCGGCACCTCGGTTGGCGCAAGCTGTTCCCGTATTCAAAAAATTGCAAATAATATCGCGATGATGGCCTTGCTCGTTTCCCTGTTGCCCGGCTCGGCCCTGGCCGCCGGCATTTCATTTTTGCCAGGCGCCAAGACTGCCGACATCCACCCGGTGCGCGCCAACCTCTCGGTGCTGACCTACCAGGTGCCTGGCGGCCTGCTGGTGGCCGACCGCCTCGTCCCCGGCGGCGAAACCCGCTTCGGCCAAGCCTTCACCCCCCAATACAACAGCTCCGACTTTTACCTGATCCAGGGCAAGTGCCATCCCCACACCGCAGCCGAGATGGCGCCGCAACTGAACGACATCGGCCACATCCACTGGCAGAGCGACGCCGTTTTCGTGGTGGAAGTGCCCACCAACAAGGCCGAAATTTTCGCCGCCCGCGACATCAACCGCACCCACATCGCCCTGGATGCCCCGCCCACCGGCTGGGACCGTCACGCACCCCAACCCGTGGCTGTCTCACGACTTAGCCGGAACAATGTTCTGTTCCTGAACCAGGACTTCGTGGCCAATGTGAGCGGGCCCGCCTTCTTTCAGACCATCCAGGAAATCAGTGGCCACGCCTATTTCTTCTATAATGGCCTCAAATCAGTGACGACCCGCTACTACAGCACCGCCGACAAGGACCTCGTCGGCGACTACCTGGCCGACAAGCTGACCGGCTACGGCTACACCGTCACCTTTGATCCTTTTCTGTCCGGCGGCACCCAGTGCCGCAACATCATCGCCACCAAGACCGGCACCACCCTGCCCGATGAATACGTCGTGGTTGGCGGACACTATGATTCCATTTCACCGAATCCGACCAATGCCGCACCCGGCGCCGAAGACAACGGCTCGGGCACCGCTTCGGTCATGGAAATCGCCCGCATCGCCGCGGCCCGCGATTTCGAACGCACCATCCAGTTCGTGCTCTTTGATTCGGAAGAGCAGGGCCTCTTCGGCAGCGCGCATTTCGTAGACGACGCCACCCGCAGCGGTCGCAACATCGTCGCGGCCATCACTATGGACATGGTGGCCTACTACAACGCGAACTACTCGGTGCGCATCGAAGGCGAAACGCCCTGGGAATGGCTGATGGCCACCATGGAGAGCCAGGTCAACATCCACACCGACATCGCCAACCAGAAGGACTACAACAGTTGGGGCAGCGACCATGTGCCCTTCCAGCAAGCGGGCATCCCGGCCTTTTTGGCCATCGATTACGACTACGGCAGCTATCCCGGCTACCACCAGACCGACGACAACTGGAACCAGATCGTGTCTTCGGCCAGCATCGGCACCCAGATCACCAAAGCCTGCGCCGCGACCATGGCCGAAGTGGCCATCCTGCAACCGGACAGCAGCCCGGTCGGTGACCTGCCCGAGTTTGGCCCCCTGGAAATGGTGGCCTATCCCAACCCGTTCAATCCTCAGGTGATGATCAACTTCAGCCCGCAGCAGGCAGTGTCCGGCGAACTGGCCGTGTATGACATCAGCGGACGCAGGGTAGCTGTACTGGCACGGGGAGAATTTGCACAGGGCCTGAACCAGGTGCGTTGGAACGGCACCGACGAATCCGGACAGGCCGTCAGCAGCGGGGCCTACATCTGCCGCCTCGAAGCAGGCGAGATGAGCACTTCAGTGGCGATCAATCTGGTCCGCTGATTGGAAATGATTTTTGGCAAGGAGCGTGGGTGCAATTTCTAGGGGGCACCACACAGAACGACATCATCAGCACCAAGGAGGTCAACAGCCAAGCTTAACCATCGATCCGGGCACACGGCCTGAATCAGAACTTTTTTGGAG